>CAMDSI010000043.1 GCA_945906915.1 Spirosoma fluviale
GCCTTCGTTTTACTTATAAAACAGTGTTTCTATGTTTTGGTGAGTCTTTCGATGCCGCTGGTGCTAGGAATCGTTCTCTGCGCACCAGAGATCATTCATATCTTGCTAGGAACTGCTTTTGATCGCGCGATTTTACCGTTGCAAATCACAGCTCCGCTGATTTTAATCATTAGTATGTCGGGGATTTTTGGCTTCCAAATCCTCAGTGCCGTAGGCAAGGACAAATCCATCCTTATCTCTGCGCTGATTGGTATGTTCATCAGCATAATCTGTGCGATTCAATTAGTGCCTACTTTCAAAGAAAACGGTGCGGCGATAACGATTCTACTGACGGAACTAGCCGTTTGCATTGCTTTCATTTTCTTCACGCGGAACGAAATTTCGCTATCTAATTACACCATCATGTTTTTTCAACAGCTATTGGGCTTAATTCCTTATGTAGGAATCGTGCTCTTGTTCAAACTCTTTGTGCCCACGCTTTTACTGAGATTGCTCGTGATAGGGGTATTTTCGCTGGCTTGGTTTGTGCTGCTGCAATTGTTTATCTTGCCTGATACCATTTATCGAACACAATGGAATCGCTTAGCGGATCGCTTTAATAAAGAGGAATAAACTAGCGCGCAGCTGGAAATAGGTCTTCCCATATTCCGCATACAAATCAATTTGTTCCTGAATTTTCGCCTTATTCATATAGGGCAAATCCAAGTTCGTGTAAAGCCTCTTCATAGACTCTTTCCAGGTTTTATAATCCTTCATCACAGGAACGCCGTCATACAAAGCATAGTTGAAATAAAGTAATTGTGATCTTTCGGCTATTTTTCCTCCTACTTGCTGATTAGCATGGTTGCGGTACTGAAATAGTTTCTCCGGGTTAGCCTGGAGGGCGTTCTTTGCGGCAAAATAAAGACCGAACCATCCGTCGTGCAATAATCCGGGCAGCTGCGGGATGTCCTTTTGTAATAATTCGGGATTTCGCTTAAAAGCTAATCCGGCACCCGTCACTACATTGTCCACGCGTCTTTCGAAATCCGCTAGTTCAACTTTCGCATACGGGAAACCTATAATGTCCCACAAGGTCATATCTTCTTGTGTCTTTCCCTCAGCGTTTATGATGCTGGCATTGCTAAAAACGGCGCCTGCGTCAGGGTGTTCTTGGAAAAAGGCAAGTGTCTTTTCTATTTTGGTAGGCAACCAGACATCATCCTGATCCGCCAGAAAAATGATATCTCCGCTAGTCTTGCGCAGACATTGCTGCATATTCTGGACCGTGCCTAGGTTTTGCTCATTGAAATGAAGCTTTATTTGGGGATGTTTTGCGGCATATTCTGTTAAAATGGTACGAGTTTCGTCCGTAGAACCATCATCGCAGACGATAATTTCGTGTACAGGAATACTTTGGCCTAAAATCGAATCCATTTGCGCCTTTAGATAAGCCGCACCCTGGAAGGTGATCATGGAGACGGAGAGTTTCATAGGATGCTTCGAAGGTAGGAAGTTAATACCTTTACTCTTTTTTCCAAAGCACGGGATTTAAATAGGCTCAAATATGACATAAATTTTCCTAAATCTATTCCTGCTAAAACATCGGTGTTAATTCGAAGCGCTTCCATATCTGCCACTGTTTGAATTTCAGAATGGAGATACAAGTAATCTAAAATAGCTTTTTCTAGCTCCGCCATTAATATGGGCTCCTGATTTGTAGAGAGCGTTTTGTATCCAAAAAAGAGACTATTCTTGATGGATCGATAGGTAAAATTACCTCGATCATTTTCAAAATGGGATGTTTTTTTTGTGGTGACCGAGGTGGTACTAAAAGTAGCCTCTGGAATCAGCCCATAGTAGTCAAAAGCAGACTCTAATGAGATGTAAGAGGGTTTGCACAGCAAATTCGCTACCCTGAATTGTGAGAATTCCGAATGCTCCATTTTGGCAAAACAATACCACTTATTTGATAATTTTTGCAGATAATTTTTCGCTTGCCATTCCACCAGACGCCTGGAGTCAAATTGTGGAAATGCTTTATAGATGTCTTGCGTGCTGAAAACGCCAAAGACTTCCATTTGTTCCAAGAAGGCCAGAAAGCTTATTCTGTTTCTCATAATTGTTATAATTAACAAATATAAGAAATATATTAATTATAAGTGTGCATTAGTAATATAAACTCTTGTATATTAGTAATGCATACTTTGTTTTTTAGCATTTCCCCCCCCTTTTGTTCAGCACCGGATTATTCCTAACTTTGTTTATGAAGTTTTTGCTGTCGCTTTGTTTCGTTTTGTGTTTGTTTGGGACTCCATTATGGGCCCAAAACGCCATCCCCATCGGATTCTCCGACATCGATGAGCAAGTTCGCAATCTGCAACTATTAGGGAAAGTAGACGCTAATCAATCTATGCTGGCTAGACCCTTTTATTCAACGGGCAAGCAAAGTTACCAAGATCTGTATCGATTGATCGATCCGGCTGCCAATGATACTATCAAAAGCTATAAAAAAGGCCTATTCCAAGCCATTTTATTACCAGCTTCCCTCTCTCAAAAGCTGAATACGTCCCGCCCTTATGGCTGGAATGATCAGGCAATGTCGAACTCTACCGGATACCAAATGCAAGCCAGCGCCGGTATTTATGCCCGATTTAGCATTTTACATATACAGTTTAAACCCGAATTTGTTCACACAGCTTCCGGGGATTATGAAACGAGTGATGGCTGGGGACAGGTGAATCCATCTTTGGATCGTATTAGTTTAGGTCAATCCTCCGTTCGTTTAGAGGCTGGAGGAATTTCGTTAGGGGTGTCAAACCAGAACCTTTGGTGGGGACCAGGTCATTATTCATCACTATTGATGACGAACAATGCGGCTGGATTTCAGCATTATAGCTTAAACACCACACGGCCCTTGAAGACTCCGATAGGGACTTTCGAATTCCAATTGATTTTGGGGAGAATGACACGGGATTCCTTGCAGGGATTTGAGAATAACTTATTGAAGAGGAGGGATCTAGCCGCTAATCCGAAAAATCGGCAGTACAATGGGATCATCTTGACGTATCAGCCGCGCTTCTTAAAAAATGTCTTTTTCTCTGTTGAAAGAGCCTTCCAGAACTACGAGGTGGATCGTCCTGGCGCAAGATTCATGAACACTTATTTACCAGTGTTGAACAATTTATTCAAGAGCGATTATAATGACGATACACTGAGCAAAGACCAGATATTGAGTCTTTCCACGCGCTGGCTAATGCCGAAGAATCACGCAGAAGTCTATGCGGAATTTGGCTATAATGATGCCAAACAAAACCTACGTGATTTGATGCTCGATATGTCCCATTCGGCGGCCTGGGTAGTCGGGTTTAAGAAATTACATCCATTGAATGCGCGCACCTTTATTTCCTTGCAAGCGGAAGCTACAAAGATGTCAGAAACTCCCTCTTATCTCATGCGGGGGGCGGGAAATTGGTATGAACACGGGCAAGTATACGAGGGTTTTACGAATAATAACCAGATCATTGCGAATGGAATAGGCCATGGAAATGATGCGCAATCTATCGCGGTTAGTTGGAATCAGGGGTGGAATAAAATAGGCTTGACTTTTCAGCACGTGGCTAATCGACCTACTACGGTCACTGGCGGGAATGCGGTGTCAACCCGAAATATAAAATGGGATGACTATGCCTACGGTTTACAAGGCGGATACCGCTATAAAAAACTGCTGTTTACGGCGGATGTGAAATGGGTCAATTCCAGTAATTATTTATGGGAAAAGGATCGTTCGAAATCGAATATCTACGCCTTCATTAATACGATTTTCTTATGGTAAAGTACGTTCTAGGCCTCTTATTGCTCTCTTGCTCGGTCTTCGCTCAGACGACTTTGCTGGATGATATTAGTTTGCAGGACGTGCAGCGAAATGGGCAATTGTTACATGGGGCAGATTCGACGAAATACGAGAATCAATCGTTTATGATTCGTTCGACATCTCGTTTTCAAGAGTTGGAATCAAGAATAGGAGATAAGTTTAAAATTCAAGGAATTTCACTTCGCCATACGTCTCAAAACAATAACCTACTGCCCTTCGGCTTTAACGAGGGGAACATGTATCCGTCGGTGGGTTTTCAGCGTCGCTGGAGTCTGGGCGTCCATTTTACCTGGCAGTTCCTGGATGTGAATCTTCAGCCGGAATGGGTGGAAGCGGAAAATTCGCCTACCATTCCTTTTGCCGGAAGTCCGCAGGATGGGAATTATTGGACCCGCGTGTTCTTTATCATCAATAATAATATTGATGCTTATAGTCGCTTCGGAACTGAGCCCTTGAAATATTTCTTCCCGGGTCAGTCGCGCGTCGCCTTGCGATTAGGGAATGTGGCTGCCGGTGTTTCCACGGAGAATAATTGGTGGGGTCCAGGCTTTAGAAACAGTTTAGTGCTTACAAATGAGGCGTCTGGCTTTTTGCATTATTTTGTCCAAAACCGAAAGCCGGTCATTACTCCCATCGGATCTTTCGAGGGGAAAGGGATCATCGGGATGCTAGAGAACACTTCATTATTATCTCCGGAGGACAAGAATTTCAGACCTATCTGGGCGGGTGGAATTGAAAGCAAGAATAATTCTCAGCGCATGTTGAAGGCCTTTATCGTAAACTGGCAGCCTAAATGGGTGCCTAATTTCTATGTAGGCTACTCTTTTGCGCAACAGAATTACTTTACAAACGAAGGCCCTAAGCCTGGAAAGCCATTTGTCGAAAACCCTCGAATGCAATTAGGAGCCTTCTTATTTCGCTTTGCCTTACCAAAAGACCACGCGGAGTTCTATGCGGAATTAGGTCAGCCAGACAAAGTGGTCGGACCCGCCAGTTTCTTTGGAGATTCCACGAAGACGGGTTTTGTGCTAGGGGGTCGGAAGCTATTTCCTTTGGGCAAAAAACAAAAATCCTACTTACAATTAGGCATCGAATTCACGCAATTACAGTTGATGGATCCCGGTTTAGTGATCGATAATACACAACCGGGCGGGGAACCGCTACGCAACAGCTGGTACACCAGCACGCAAATGCGGCAGGGATATACGCATAACGCGAAGGTACTGGGAGCATCCATCGGTCCGGGTTCGAATAGCCAAACGATTCATTTGAGCTTCCACCGCGGCCGTAGTTTGATCCGTCTACATGCGGAGCGGGTGGCGAAAAACAACGATTTTTACGTGTACCAATACTACGGTAGTGGTTATGAAAACCGCTATTGGGTGAATCTGATGACTGGAGTGGAGGCTCAAATTGGGATTACGAAAAACCTGCTGATAGGGGCCTCTTATTTGCAGACATCTGTGAATAATTACATGTGGGTGCGAATTGAGGACGAAAAGGCAGATTGGTCTGAGTCTTCTACGAAGTCGGATTATACGAACCAGCAGTGGCAGGTGTCGCTAAAATACGAGATCAATGGACGTCGTTAAAAAGCTGTACTTGCAGGCGTATTGTTGCGTAATGGCACTGTATGTGTTCTTTAACAAGGGGATTGCCTATAGTTTTTTGGCGGAAGCATTGTGGGCGGCGGGATTTATCGTGTTGTTTTTAACGCGCAAGGAATACACTTTTGGCTGGGATAAGCGGACGAAGATTTTATCCTTTTTACTGGCAATTACGGTTGGCTATATCGGCTGGGGATTACGTTCTTATGCACTTTTTGATGTGATTCGCGATTCTTTCGTGATCCAGTATGCCTGGTTTGCCTTCTTCGTGTTTTTGTTCAAAGATTTACGCGCGCAAATGTGGGGATACATTATTTTGATCTATACGTGGTTCCCGTTTTTCGCTCTGTTGAATTTTTATTTCCAAAACTTCTCCGAATTCTTCGAGAACTTCATTCTCTTCGGATCTGTCCCTTTTGCGCTCTATAAATACGGCGATATGGGGGTACATTTATTAATTTCCTCTTTGGTATTAATGCTTTATCTGAACCACCGATCGATCCGCTTTCAGGTGACTTTAGCGGTGGCGATATTATTGAATCTCTTGATCATTACGGCCTATTCTCGTTCGGGAATGCTGGCTTATTTGATCAGCTTAGGGCTATTTGTGTTCTACACCAAGCGGGAAGAAATGCGTAATCTATTCAAACAATATGCCCGCTATTTGCCTATTATCTTGTTGATCGTTTTGCCGCTGTATGCGTCCATTAAGGTGAAGGAAAACTTCCAAGGGCGTAAGGTAGGAATGGAGCAGTTAGTGGAGAATGTGGGGTCGATTTTTGGGGTGAGTACGGATGCGACCTTGGATAAAAACAAAGTATGGCGCCTCATCTGGTGGGCCAATATTATTGATTATAGCATTACGCCGGAATACGCTATTCAAGGGAAAGGGCTGGGTATGAGTTTAGCGGATAGTGATGACGTGAATACGGATGTGGATGATTTGCGCTCGCCGCATAATTTTAATTTAACGATTTTGGCTCGCTTCGGCTGGCCGCTATTTTTATTATGGTGCTATTGGCTGGTTTGCCTATTCAAACCGATGTTCAAACGGCAACTGAATGACCAGCAGCTGATGATTTCCTGCGTGCTGTTCACGTTTTGGCTGAATGGTAGCTTCGACGTATTTTTAGAGGGACCTATGGGGGCATTCCCCTTCTGGACCTGGGTGGGCTTGTATTTTTTAGGGGATTTCTTCCCAGAACCGGAACCAGAACTAGATGCAGCATCATAAGGTAGATATTTTAGGCACCCCGGTCTCTTCGCTGACGATGGACGAATTGTTCAGCGATTGGGAGCGCGTGATTAAGGGGGGTGAAAAGGCGCAGGTGTGTATCACGCCGGTGAATTCGATATTGGCGGCGCGCGCGACAGCGCGCGTTCAAGAGATTTACAAGCACGCGGATTACGTTCTTTGCGACGGAGTTCCCGTGAAATGGGCCTCAGGTTTCCTAGGCGATCCCATTAAGGAGCGCATTACGGGTTTGGATGTGTTGCCGCGGATATTTCCGTTTGCCTTACAACGCGATATCTCCATCTTTTTACTCGGCGCTTCTCCCGGAGTGGCAGAAACGTTGAAGGAAGTGATGGAGGCGAAGCACCCGGGGGTAAAGATCGTGGGAACCTTCGTGCCGCCGTTCAGAGCGGTGTTTTCGAAGGAAGAGAATCAAGAAATGATAGAAGCGATTAACGCGGTCAAACCTGATATTTTGCTAGTGAGCTTGACAGCGCCCAAGCAGGATATTTGGATTGCTGAGAATCTAGCGAATCTAGATACGCATTTGGCGATTGGAATCGGAGGAGCCTTTGAAGTGGCCGCGGGAATGATTCAACGGGCGCCGCTTTGGATGCAAAAAAGTGGATTGGAATGGTTCTATCGATTCTTACAGGAGCCTAAGCGGATGTTTAGACGCTATTTCGTAGAGGCACCGGTGTTCATTCCGCTAATCATCCAGCAAAAATTTAGTACGCGTTCTGGTCGCCCCTGAAGAAGTTAATGACGGTCTGGAGGATTATTTGGCAATCTAACCAAAACGACCAACGGTGAATATAACTCAAATCAAAGTCTACGCGTTCCTGCATATCCTCCGTCGTGCGCGTCTCCCCTCTACACCCATTTACCTGCGCCCAGCCGCTAATTCCCGGTAAAACGATGTGGCGTAACATGTAATTATCTACCGTATTCATTGATTCAATGTTCAAGGGAGTCGGGTGTGGACGCGGTCCTACCACCGACATATCGCCTAACAACACATTCCAAAATTGCGGAATTTCATCCAAGTTCGTCTTACGCAAGAAGGCCCCAACCCAAGTAATACGCGGATCTTCTTTTTGTGCTTGCTGGTAATTCCCGTCCTCATCCACATCCGCGCTTTCCTTCACCATCGTCCGGAATTTATAACAGGTTAAGGTCTCATTATTTAGCCCCCATCGTTCTTGACGGAAAAAAACAGGACCTTTAGACGTTATTTTTATGAGCAGGGCTATTAAAGGGAATAAGAGGAGGCCAAAAGTCAGCATAAATACAATTGAAAAAACGACGTCAAATACGCGCTTCAAAATCCGATTTTCTAATCGGTCCAGGGGAAGTCGCCCCACATTCACTACGGGTACTTGACCGATAGTCTGAATGCTCACCGAGGAGGTAGCATATTGTTGAAAATCTGGCAAAATACGGACTTTGGTCCGGTAATAATCACAGATACTGATGCAACGCTGAATGGTCGAATAATCCTCCGTAGGCAAGGCAATCACCACTTCATCGATGAAACGCGACTTCAAAATCAAATCCAGCTGGCTAATTTTGCCTAAATAATCACAGCCTTGAATGTTATTCATTTCATCGTCGATGATCCCCTCTACCTTATACCCGTAGTAATAATACTTCTCCACCGTTTCATAAAAATTCTTCGCCGCCGCAGTCGCCCCCACTAATAAAACCAGGTCATTCATCCGTCCTTGGTAGAAGGCAGCGTGGCGATTCTTACGTAAAATATACTTGGTAACAGCGGCTAAAATGAAATTGGAACCGATGAAATAGACAAAAAAGCTAAAGTCGTAGACTCCGCTCGGCTTCAAAAAGAAGAGACTCGAACTGAGTAAAATGGTAAATAAAATCAGGTGGTAGAGGATGAAAATGATTTCCTCGGCGAACTTATTGGAGCGTCTATCGGCATAGAGTTTGGAAAATGACGAGACAAAATACCAAATCACTAAAGCAAGAATTGTAAAGGATGGATTCCATTGATCGAGGTGTCCTATATTCCAAAGCGCTACTAAATAGGCCGCGATGACCACTAGGGCATCGTTCAAGTAGCGGACTGGAATAAATCGATTAGTCTTTTTGTTCATGGAAATCTTTATCACTCAAATTTACAAATTGCGGGCATTCCTACCTAAATTTGTTCATGCTTAAATGGATCTTTTTTTTCTTTTTGACCACACAAATCTTTGCACAGACGGTTCCCGTAGGAATGCCGGATTATTCAGAAGAGCGTTTGCGCAATCAGCAACTGCTATCTGGGGCGTCTTATTCGTTTACTATAAGGCCGGTTTCGGATTCCATTTCGGCGAAGCTGCTGCCCGCCTCTATCCTGACTTCCTATAATTCCGATGCTCCCATGGGCTGGAATGACGGCGCGATGATCCCGGCGAGAGGCTTGCAAACTTATCTAACGGCTGGTTTTTTTCTGAAATACAAAGCCTTGAGTTTTCAGTTAAAGCCTGAGCTTGTATACGCAGCGAACCCTTCGTTTGAGACTTTTTCCTTGCAGGGTTCCTACCGCGCGCCCATGCTGGTGCTCTGGAATAGCATCGATATACCAGAACGTTTTGGCAATTCGACGTATACCCGTTTTCGTTTAGGCCAAAGTGCCCTGCGCCTCTCTTCCCGATCCGTCTCTGTGGGTATTTCCACCGAAAATCTCTGGTGGGGCCCTGGTTTCCGGAATTCCTTATTGATGTCAAACAATGCCCCCGGCTTTTTGCACGGCACATTTAATAGTGTGAAACCCTTGAAAACCTTTTTAGGCTCCTTTGAATTTCAGCTAATCGGTGGTCGACTGGAGGGTTCAGGAGTTCAGCCTTCGGCGTCTGATTACCTCGTAAATGGCATTAATTATGTAGAGCCAAAATCCTCCGATGCACGCTATATTTCCGCTGTAACCATCAACTACCAGCCACGTTGGATCCCCGGATTATTTCTAGGTTTTTCCCGTGCCTTTCATCTCTATACCTCAGATATGGGGTCTGGTTTGACCGACGTATTTCCCTTTATATTGCCATTTGAGAAGAAGCGAGTGCCATTTGAAGATGAAAAGAGACGAGATCAATTAGCGTCTATTTCCGCTCGTTGGGTTTTCCCCGCCTCGCAGGTTGAAATCTATGGAGAAATAGGCTGGAATGATTATCCGAATAGTTTGATCGATTGGTATTTGTCTTTAGAACACTCCCGGGCTTATTTATTTGGGATGCGTAAAGTATTCCCTCAGTCCCCTGGTCGCTATGTTCGCTTAGCCATTGAAAATACCTCCATGGACATGACGGCGGATCGCATTGTTCGAAATAATGGACCTTGGTATAGACACGATTTTGTGCGTCATGGTTATACTAACGAAGGGAAAGTACTCGGGTCAGGAATAGGTCCTGGTTCTAATCTCCAAACATTCGATGTGGCCTTTGTGCGCCCCGCTACCGTCGCCGGATTTACCATAGAGCGCTATGCGCACAACATGGATTATTTTTATGATGCCTTTAAAACCTATGATTCCAAATGGGTGGACGTGAATTTTGGTGGATATTACCAACGCCGCGTCGGTTCTTATGCCTTATCTGCAAAATTGAATTTTGCACTAATCAGGAATTACCAATGGGTATTAGATAATGTCAAACTAAATACCCAGCTGCAATTATCAGCAACTCGATATTTTTAGCCTTCAGGGTACAGATTCATGTATTTTATGGTAAATTTGAATAATTCATTCAACACCTATCATGAAAAATTTTGTTATATTATTGTTAATCAGTGCTTTAAGTTCATTTGTTTCGCCTGCTACCAAGACTATTTTAGTCAAATCTGACCCTGCGGGTGCAGAGGTTATATTAAACGGTTACTTCGTGGGAAAGACCCCTGTCGAAATTAAGATTGACGAAAAGCAATATAATTTCATCTCCGTTTCTAAATCAGGCTTCAATCGCCAACGTGTTGAATTAAAGGGAATTAGTAAAGAAGTTGAAGTGAAATTAGAGAAGGATCTCTAAATCGTCTTTAGGGCTTGTTCTAAATCCGCCCATAAATCATCCACATGTTCTAAGCCGATCGAGAAACGCAATAGGTTTCCCGGCGTCGTACTTTGCGGCCCTTCGATGGACTTGCGGTGTTCCACCAGCGATTCCACGCCACCCAAGCTCGTGGCTTGCTGAAAAATCTGCAGTTTTCCTGCCATTTCCCTTGTTTCCGTTTCCCCCGTTTTGACTTGCAAAGCAATCATTCCGCTGAAGCCCTGAGGCATTTGTACTTTTGCCAAAGCGTGCTGTGGATGTGATTCCAAGCCGGGATAGTGTACTTTCTCTACTTTCGGGTGTTTTTCCAAACGCTTCGCTAATTCCAACGCATTCGCACTGTGCTCGCGCATTCTCAATGGCAAAGTTTTTAATCCCCTCGCTAATAAGTAGCAATCTAACGGATTAGGCGTCGCCCCCATCAATATCTGAACTCGTTCAATCCGCTTCGCCCACTCGTCATCTTCTTTCAATAATACTGCTCCACCCATAATATCGGAGTGTCCGCCGATGTATTTTGTCGTCGCGTGCATCACGATGTCCGCGCCAAGGGCAATGGGGTTTTGGAGGACGGGTGTTCCTAGGGTATTGTCTACGCCTAGTTTTAATTTATGTTTTTGCGCTATGCTAGCAAGGCCTTTTATGTCGGTGATGCTGAGCATCGGGTTCGCCGGGGTCTCTGCCCAGATGAGTTGGGTGTTTTTCTGAACCGCTTTTTCGACTTTCGCTAGGTCTGTCATATCCACTTGTGTCACTTCTAATCCCCAGGGCCCCAAAATTTCTTCCGCCAGTTTGTACGAGGCATAATAACCTACTTTCGGCATTAAAATATGGTCGCCAGATTTAAGGCATTGGAATACGGCGTTCACTGCGGCGAGGCCTGAGCCGAAGGCGAAGCCTCGCGACGCCCCTTCTAAGGCCGCCAGGCCTTTTTCAAGTGCAATGCGGTTCGGATTGGAGTTGCGAGAATACATGTGGCCTTTCGGATAAGTTCCGTCTAAAGCCCGTTCAAAAGTCGTCGTCAAAAACACCGGTGCCGCAATCGCCCCCGCCGTTTCATCCTTCAAATGACTCCCATGTACCGCAATCGTCTCCTTTTTCATTTTTGGTTCTCTTTCAACTTAAAGTTTTTACCCAAATACAAACGACGAACTTGTTCGTCATCCGCTAATTCTCGTGGCGTCCCCGCCTTCAAAATCTTTCCCTCAAAAAGCAAATAAGCCCGGTCCGTAATCGACAAAGTCTCATCCACATTATGATCCGTAATCAAGATCCCGATATTCCGATATTTCAATTTCGACACAATCGCCTGAATCTCCTCCACAGCGATGGGATCGACCCCCGCAAACGGCTCATCTAACAAAATAAATTTGGGATCCACCGCCAGCGCCCTCGCAATCTCCGTTCTCCTTCTCTCTCCCCCAGAAAGCACCTGCCCCAAACTCTTCCGCACATGTGTCAGCGAGAATTCCTCCAGCAGACTTTCTAATTTTTCTTTTTGCTCTTCTTTCGACAATTTCGTCATCTCTAACACCGCCAAAATATTATCCTCCACACTCAACGTCCTAAAAACTGACGCCTCCTGTGCTAAATACCCGATGCCTAACCTTGCTCTTTTGTACATAGGCAAGTCAGTTACGTCCAAATCATCTAAGTATACCTTGCCTTCATTCGGCTTCACTAATCCAGTAGCGATATAGAAGGAAGTGGTTTTTCCGGCACCATTTGGCCCCAATAAACCCACAATTTCCCCTTGCGCCACCTGATACGATATGTGATCATTCACTAATCGCTGGCCGTATTTCTTGACTAAATTCTCTGTCCGTAAAATCATGCCTTAAAAATACGAATAATTTCGATGTTTTTGCGCTTTGCTTTTTCGCTGGTTCTACTCGTTAAACCCACTAGGGGCTCTGATTGTTCAGAAACGCCATGTTGTGAAATAAATCGTTCGGGGGCAAACTCGATTTTGAGGTATTGACAGTTTGTGTCAATTCCTCAGAATGCCATTTAGTGCTTTGAAGGTATTTCAACACTATGCCGTTTTCAGCACTTAGGATGGTTTATTGCCTACTCTTTACTCGCTTATCTCTACTCTCCTTCCAGACTAAGCGACAGAGTCGCGACTAAGCCGAAGGCGACTAGGCTGCAAAGCAGTGACTTGCTTTAGTGCGAAGCGCTAAAGCACTTCCCCCCTAACCGTATACCTCGTAGGCGACGAAAACCAACGTAAAGCTTGAGAACCAGCGATGGTGTAAGAAACTACCTGACCTGCGACGAGGTGCATGGATAGTTTTTTGGAGGTTACGTAAATTAAATTCTCCGAAGAAATATCAAATTCAACAGAAGCAGGGCGACCTAAGGAATCTAAAGTCACCATAAAAGAACGCACGGGAAGGTCGTCTCCTTTTTTTAACAAATATCGGATGAGACCAGGGGTCGAGCGATCCTCATAACTAAGGGCGTAGGCGGGTTTGTTGAGATCGGCTTCGTT
>CAMDSI010000044.1 GCA_945906915.1 Spirosoma fluviale
AAAGGATGTAATTTGCCTTTTTCGAAAAGCAATATAGGTGATCCCATTTATGGATCGCCTATATTGTATATAATTTAAGTATCTTATGTTTGAATTAATAGGGCATTGGATATTCTCTGTATGGTGTAAGAACGATATAGAGTAATTAATCTTTCTATTTATGGTGCGCAATTTGGTGCGCAATTGAAACCTAACTAACTGATAATCAATAGAAAAATACCCTAAAATTAGTGTGGTCCACATTAATTAATATTTATTATTGCTCGCTGAAAGGCGGGTTTTTTTTGTTTAAGGGAGCACTTACAGATTACCATTAAATAAAAATCCCTTGATCCTTGGGGCTAAATCATCTCTTCTCCTAAATTTTAGTTAAATTTGCTTAACTATATAAGTATCATAATAATTTAATATGAAATTATTCAGTCGAATTCTTTTGACCCTTTCTTTCCTAGTTCTCGTTCACGCAGCCTTTTCCCAGGCAAAACGCAAAGTCGAAGACCTAAGTGATGAAGAGATCTCTACCTTCTTCGAGCGCGCCCAATCTAGCGGTATGACCGAAGCACAACTAGAAAAAGCAGCCAAAGCACAAGGTTATACCTCTGCGGATATAGCTAAAATGCGTAGCCGTTTGACGCAGATAGGGGATACTAAAACAAAGGAGAAAACGTCTACGTCGAAATCGAAAACTTCTTCTAAAAGAACGGTTTCAGGTAAATTGAGCACGAAAAAAGGGGCTAAAAATACGAATGAGGAAGACACAGAAGATGTTTCGATGGAGGAAGAGGAGATAGTAGACTCCACTTTGTTGCCTAAGAAAAAGATCTACGGGGCAAACCTTTTTAATAACAAGAAATTAAACTTCGAGCCGGATTTGCGTATTGCGACTCCTGTGAACTATACGTTGGGACCAGATGATGAGTTGAATATCGACATCTTTGGCGAGGTAATGGATAATTACACGGTCACAGTGAGTCCAGAAGGAACCGTTAAGATTCTTAACTTAAGTCCTATTTATGTCAATGGATTAAACGTGGAGGCCGCATCTGCTCGTATCGTAAGTCGTTTAAGACAATTATACCAAGGATTAAATCGTCCAGGAAGTGGATCGTCTGCCATTATCACGTTGGGAAATGTACGCAGTATCAAAGTGACCCTCGTAGGGGAAGTGGAGAATCCGGGTTCATACACCATCTCTTCTTTGGCAACCGTATTTAATGCTTTATACTTAGCGGGTGGGCCTAATGAAAATGGTTCTTATCGTAGCATTCGCGTAATTCGAAACAACAAAGTGGTTCGCACCATGGACTTGTATGATTTCTTATTAAAAGCGGATCAAAAAGACAACATCCAATTAAAAGACCAAGATATCATCCGCGTAGGGGATTTTGATTCTCACGTAGAATTAGCTGGCGAAGTAAGACGCCCCATGGTCTTTGAGGCCATAAAAGGGGAAACCTTAAAAGACATCCTTCGCTATGCGGGGGGCTTCACAGATAAGGCCTATACCTACTCCTTAAATGTCCGCAGAAACACTTCGCGTGAGTTGAAATTACTTAACATCACGCAAGATGAAGTGGCGACTTTCCAGCCTCAGAATGGAGATTCAATTTCCGTAGGAAAGATTATCGAGCGCTATGAAAACCGTGTAACAGTAAGTGGGGCGGTATTTAGACCGGGTGTTTTCGCCATCGAAAACGGTTTAACGACGGTAAAAGAGTTAATGAAACGCGCCGAAGGTCCACGCGAAAATGCGTTCCTAAATCGTGCGACCATTTCTCGCAGGAAAGAAAACTACGATCCAGAAATGATCTCCTTCGACTTAGGAAAAGTATTAAGAGGCGAGTTAGCTGACATCGCTCTACACCGCGAAGATTCCCTAATGGTCTACTCACTCGATTCTTTGCGTGAATACCAGAGGGTCAGCATTTTTGGCGAAGTGAATAAGCCTGGTGTATTTGAATTCCGTACGGGAATGAAAGTGGCTGATTTGATTTTACAGGCTAAAGGTTTTAAAGAGGCGGCAAGTTATGCTAAAATTGAATTATCTCGCCGCGTGATTACCCATGGTAACGATAACGCAACCAATGAAAAAATCATCGTTAAGACTTTCGATATTGATGGTAGCTTAAACATCAGCAACGAAGGAAGTCAATATGAACTGAAACCTTTTGACATCATCTCCATTCGTCGTTCTCCTAATTATGAAGTGCAAAGAGGGGTGACTATCGAAGGAATGGTCAATTTCCCAGGTCGCTATGCGATTCCTAAGGATGATCAAAAAATTGCTGATTTAATTTTTGAGGCAGGAGGTCTAAAACCGGAAGGCTATTTAGATGGCGCTATTCTTTACCGTGATTCAACTGTGGTGGGGGTAAAACTTTCTGAAATCTTAAAGAATCCAGCCTCTAAAAACAACCTATTACTCATGGAAAATGACCGTTTAGTCATTCCACGCCTATTAGAAACAGTTAAACTTTCTGGCGGTGTCCAAAACCCGATTGCAATTGCCTTCTTGGAAGGATATAGTCTGCAAGATTATTTAGATGGCGCGGGTGGATATACGGAATACGCGGATAAGAGAAATGTGTACGTGAAAGCGCCTAACGGTATTTCTACGAAAAGAAGACGTTTCTTGTTCTTTAAAATTAATCCGAGGGTACTTCCAGGTTCTGAGATTGTGGTTCCGGAATTCCCTACCAACATGAAGAAAGGTTTGACCACTGCTGAGGCCGTAGGCTTATCGTCTGCCTTAGTTTCTGTTGCGCTTACTTTGACGACACTTATCAACAATTTGACTAAATAAGCTCCATGTCTACGATAGAAAATAATCAATTAGAAGATAACGGGGAAATTTCGATCAACTTTGGTGAGATTTTCCGTACGCTTAAGTCATATCGGATTTTAATAGCTACTTGTGCTGTGCTTTTTGCGGCATTAGGTGCTGTTTATTCCTTAACGCAGCCTAACGAGTATAGCTCTAACGCAAAGCTATTGCCGGAATTAGATTCTAAATCCGGTGGTGCAGGCGGAATGGGTGGTTTAAAATCCCTAGCAGGACTGGCTGGTGTAGACCTTGGTGGAAGTTCTTCTGGTGCTGAAGCCATTCGTCCAGATTTGTACCCTAACATCGTTCAGAGTGCTCCTTTGTTACAGGAAGTATTGAAAGCAAAAATCTATAGCACGAAGCACAAGAAATGGCAGACGGTTTTGGACTTCTTATCCGAGAAACAAGATGCTGCCCCTATTGATTTAGGTGGCGATCCGTCTGATGAGGATGTTGTTTCAGATGTGAAATTAGACAAGGTTCCTTCTGCTGCGCTCTCTGCTGATTTAATGAAATTAAACAAGAAAGAACAGGCAGCGATCAAGAAGCTAAGGTCTTCTGTGGTTCTAGAGATTGATAAAAAATCCGGTGTCATTTCGTTAACGACTAAATTAACGAATCCGGTGGCAGCAGCAAACATCACTTCCTTAATTCAACACTACCTAACGAAGTATGTGACGGATTACCGGACACAGAAGGCGAGACAAGAATTGTCTTTTTTAGAAAAGCGCCTTTCAGAATCCCGAGCACGTTACGACCAAGCCTTATTTACTTTAAGTGCTTACCGCGATCAAAACATGAACTTGTTCTTGAACGTGGCAAAAGACCGCGAAAAGAAATTACAATACGAGGTAGATATGGCTTACAACTTGTATACGACCATCAGTGGACAATACGAGGAATCTAAGGTAAAATTACACCGGGAGACACCTGTTTTTAAGGTTTTAGAACCGGCGCAGGTGGCGATTCAGAAGGATGGCCCTAAGCGTAGTTTGATTACGATTGGGTTTATGTTTGTGGGGGTTTTCTTTTCTTTGATATATGTGTTTTTTAAGACGGTGAATTTGAAAGAATTACTAGGGTAATTCTTTTTAGATTAGAGATAAGAGAGTATAGAGTAGAGAGGAAAGCATAGAGCATAAAGCACAAAGAATAAAGTGATGGAGTCGCCCTTCGGGCTTAGTCATCGCTTCGCGATTTAGTCGTCACTTCGTGACTTAGTCATTTATTGTAAACAACGGAAGCTCGCTGGAAGGCGGGCTATTTGTTTTAGCGGATTTTATTTTGCTATTTTGTAAATTATAATATACATTTATGCGCAAATATGCCTATATTGTATAATATAGTTTACAAAAATGAATGAAATACTTTTTGATTCAATAAAAATAAGTGATGCAAAGCTTCAGATGGGGGCTTGGTGTAAATCCTTACGCCAGCGTAAAGGTATTTCTCAAGAGGAATTGGCGGCTAATTTGAATTTGTCGAGAGTGACGATTCATCACTTAGAATCAGGTCGAAATTCGACGCTAGAAACCTTCTTGAAGGTGCTCAATCACTTTCAAGAATTGGAAAGTTTTTATACTTATTTAGCTGAAAAAGCAGCAGAAAAAGACGTTAAATCATTGTATTAATGGCAAAGGACTTAGTAGTTGAAGTTTGGTGCTTTGGCATTGAAATAGGGAAAATCGGCTTTAACGAAGACGAGCAATTCTCTTTTTTTCAATACAATCCTACTTTTCTATCTTCCAATACCTATTCCCGTCTATTTCCGTTGATCTTTAAAAGAACCGAAGTAGTTCAAGTGTTCAGAAACTACAAAGGAAAGGCTTTTCATGGGCTGCCACCGATGATTGCAGATTCGTTGCCGGATCTTTTTGGCAATGTTATCTTCACGAAGTGGATCGAGGCTACGCATCCAACCTTACATAAAATAAGTACACTAGTACAACTGACTTACCTTGCCAATAGGGGGATGGGGGCGTTAGAGTTTAAACCAGCCCAGAAACTACATAAAACAACTAAGGTGGACTTAGATGAGGTAGTGGATATACTGAAAAAGGTGATGGATAATAAGGTATCTACTTCAAGTCACACGCTGGATCACGAATCCTTATTAACCATCTTTAAAATCGGGACTTCGGCGGGAGGAGTTAGGCCAAAAATTTTGGTTTCAGAAAATATAAAAACGGGTAAGATTATTCCAGGGGATATCGAGTTCTCGGATGCTTATCGCCATTATTTGGTTAAGTTAACCCTAGAAGAGGAAAAGAATATTGATTACCTAAAGGGTAAAATAGAGTTTGCGTATTATCTAGTTGCTAAAGAGGTGGGAATTCGCATGATGGATTCTAAACTAATCGGTGAGATTCACTTTGCTACGGAGCGTTTTGATCGAGTAGAGGGGAGAAAAATACATATTTTATCCACTTCTGGTTTAACGGGTTGGAGCCATGAAGACCCTGCCGTTTCTTCTTACGAAAATGTATTTGAACTGGCTGTTAAGCTAAGAATTCCACAAGTAGAAATAGATGAACTTTATAAAAGAATGGTATTCAATTTAACCTTCTTTAATGTAGACGACCACCTAAAGAACCATTCTTTTTGCTACGATGAAATAAAGGACGAATGGCACTTAGCTCCTGCCTATGATATAACTTACCCGCTCAGTCTTCATTTAACACGGACTAAAACGAGTCGGGCGCTTTCGATCAATGATAAGCGTGATAAAATCGGGTTGTCGGATTTGATTCGTTTGGCCAATACCTATGTTGTTAAATCACCCGAAAAGACCATTCAATTCGTGCAAAGTAAAATAGCTTTTATGGTACAGTCGCTTTTAGGCCTGGAAATACCAGAATCGATTGTAAATAAGATGGAGCAGGATTTTGTTGTATTAGCTTGATTCAATTCGTATAGATTTCCCCGCTCAATAAATTATCAATCATCTTATAAAATAAAATAGTAATTTTGTAGACTGGTTTTCTGTCTTCGGACTAGACCTAAATAAATTAAAGATGAAAGCATTCCGCATACTTATATTATTGATCTTGGCGATTCCCGTTTTTGCCCAAGAGATTCCGGTAGACATTAACAACATCAGCGATCAGCAATTAGCCCAGATTATGGTGCGCTACCAATTGCAGGGAAGAGCTCCGGAGGAAATTGAGCAGGTTATGAAATTAAAAGGGCTCCCACCAGAGCAAATTTTAATTTTAAATCGGAGAATAGCTGAAATGGATCCATTAACCGGGGCTTCTATGAATTCTTATAAATCTAAAACTAGAGATGAAAACTCCGTTCCACGTAAAAAAATAAAAATAATCCCCCCCTATTCATCAACAGATAACCAATCTGTGCCTTCGGAAGATAAACTTTCCATTTTTGGCATGGAAATTTTTGATAATCAAAATTTGAGTTTTGAGCCTAATTTAACCATTTCTACCCCTCGTAATTATGTAATTGGAGTGGGGGATGAATTAATTATTGACATTTTTGGATTAAGCGAAAGCACGAAAAAATTAAAAGTAACGACTGAGGGCTATATACGTTTCCCTAACCTAGGACCTATAAAAGTAGCTGGATTATCTATCGAAGAGGCGCAGGCTAAAATTCGTGAAATGGCAATTAAAATTTACACAACTATAGCAGGGGGCGGGACGAAAGTACTGGTTTCATTAGGTCAATTGAGATCCATTCAAGTCACTTTAGTGGGCGAGGTTAAAAGACCTGGTAATTATACCATATCCTCATTATCTACGCTGATGAATGCTTTATATGCATCAGGAGGCCCATCTGAATTAGGGTCTATGCGTAAAGTTGAATTAGTTAGAAATGGGAAAACGATAACCATATTAGATATTTATGACTTTTTATTTAAAGGGGACTTATCTAAAAATAAATTACTTCAAGATGGGGATGTGATTAGAGTAGGAACCTATGATTCACGTGTAGCGGTTATAGGAGAGGCAAAAACGAATGCATTCTTTGATGTTAAGATTGGGGAAAATGCAGCCGATATCTTGCACTATGCTGGAGGCTTCTCCGATGAGGCATTGAAAGAGCGAATTCGCATCAAAAGAATGGGAATAAAAGGCTTAGAAATACACACATTTAGTGCAGGAAATTTATCAAGCGTTGCTTTGACTTCTGGAGATACTTTAATAGTTGATGCATTAGCGAGGACTTACACAAACCGCATCATTATCGACGGGGCCGTTTATTATCCAGGGGAATACGGCCTAAATGAATTCACTAACCTGAAAGAGTTATTAACGGCGGTTCGGGTGAAGGAGAATGCTTCTACAGAACGCGCACTTTTGAGTCGCTTGAATCCTGATTTAACCCCTTCCATGTTGCCTTTTAATGTAAAGGACGTGCTTTCAGGAAAAACAGATATTCGTTTACAGCGCGAAGATAAAATTCACATTTATCCGATCACGAGTTTACGCGAGGCCTATTCCGTGACGATCAATGGCGAGGTTAATCGCCCAGCGACGTTCACGTTTGCCGATAATATGCGGGTGCAAGATCTGATTTTATTATCCGATGGATTTAAAGAGGGGGCATCCCGTTCTCGCATCGAGGTTTCGCGTCGTTTGTTATCTAGTTCATCATCAGATACAACGGCTTATTCGATCATTCATTCGATTGATTTAGGATCAGCTAAGGCGGAGGATTTGAACTTCGTTTTACAGCCTTTTGACATTGTTTCCGTACGCAAATCGCCTTCGTACCGCACGCAAATTACGGTTTCCGTGGAGGGAGAAGTGTTGTATCCAGGGAACTATACCTTATCAGGAAATAAGGAGCGTCTTTCGGATATCATCGCTCGTTCAGGTGGTTTGAAGCAAACGGGATACGCTACGGGGGCCATTTTATTGCGCAAGACTCGAGTGAATCAGACGTCTGCAGATGAGGCTTTGTTCTCTTCGAAAATCAATACGATTTCAAATCAATCGAAGCGTAGCTCAGGCAATTCATTTGCGGCTACTGATACGGCGAAAATCGCATCGAATGTGAATGGTTTATTAGCGGAACAAAAGCCGGTAGGCATTCGCCTAGCGGAGGCAATGGATAAGCCAGGTTCATTATACGATATTATTTTAGAGGAAGGTGACGTCATTAAGGTGCCTAAATTAACGCAGACGGTACAGACTTTTGGAGCTGTAAACGTGCCTCGCCAAATCGCCTACCACAGCGGTTTAGGTTTCCGTCGTTTAATCTCAGAGTCTGGTTGGTTTGCTCCTAATGCAGCGTGCCGTTATGCTTACATGGTGCGTCCGAATGGCGAGATCAAAACAACAAAACGATTCCTATTCTTCCGCTTCTACCCTAGCCTAGAGCCAGGTGCGGAGGTGTATGTGCCTGCGAAGAAGGACAAGCGCCCTATTTCAACGCCAGAATACATCGCAATGGGAACAGGCTTAGCATCTTTAGGAGGCTTAATTATCGCATTAATTAACACGGTGAAATAATGGCAGACAAGAAAACTATCGTGCTGGGAGATGTGATCGAATCAATCAAACGATTCTTTAGCTACTTGCGTTCACAATTTTTGATGATCGCTTTGTGCGCTATCGTAGGTCTTGTTTTGCCACTGATCTACCGTGCCATGCAAAAACCGGCTTACGCGGCGTCTACTACGTTTATCCTAGAAGAGAAATCTGCTGGTGGCGGAGGTCTTGCGGGGATTGCATCACAAGTAGGCTTGGATTTAGGGAGTCTAGGAAGTGGTTCGAGCTTGTTTACAGGCGACAATATTTTGGACATCATCAAGTCCCGAGTGATTATTGAGAAAGTATTGCTGACGCCTATTTCTGGTTCTGCTGGAAAAACATTGGCTGATTTGTATTTAGACTTTACGGGTTTAGGGGAGCGCTTGCCGGCTCCTGTTTCGTTTGCTATTACATCTGATTCGGTTATTGCTCCGGCGCATTCCGTTTATCAAGATTCTGTTCTGTATGTGATGTACGAGCAAATCGCGAAGAAAAACGTGTCTGTGGATCGCCTGAACAAGAAGGGATCTATCTTCAAGATTGTAACGGTTTCCCAAAACCAGGTGTTCTCTAAGAATTTTGCAGAGCGTTTGTTAAAAGAGACGACGACCTATTACGTGAATGTGAAAACGAGCACTGCAGCTGCGAACGTGAAGCGTTTACAGGCACGTGGTGACTCTTTATTGCGCGTTTTAAATGCAAAGTCATACAATGCAGCCTCTTTCCAGATTCTAGACCCGAATGTGGCGTTTAAATCAATGTCAGTTCCCGCGGAAGTGAGTTCCCGTGATAAATCCATCGTCTTCAGCATCTATGCGGAAGTGACGAAGAACTTAGAGATGAGCCGCATTGCGCTGGTTTCTCAGACGCCTGTCATTCAACTACTCGATGTGCCTAAATTCCCTTTAATGGACGACCGGAAGTCCTATGGATTTCTTGGTTTCGTCGGCCTTTTCGCCGGATTATTGGTCGGATTATTCCTTTGCCTCTACCTTTATACGGATAAATAATGCGTCGGGTGTTTCTATTGCGCGCTTACGGAGATTTTGCGATAGCGGTGCAAGCCCTAGCCGCAACAGATTCGATCATTGCGTCTCTGCATTTGAAACCCTTATATGATGCGCTTATTTCCCGTAGCTGTATTTCGCCACGTGTGATTGACTTTGTTGATTTTGGGATTGCAGGTTCGCAATTGAATCTATTTACGAATAAGGGTTTATTGAGTGTTGACACAATTCGTCAATTATCGAAAATCAAGCAATATGTGCGCGCGAATCCAGGTTCGAGCAATTTCGTCGAACAAAGTGCACGCCTAGGACTCCTTAATTTCTTCACGGGACATTCATTTCAATCGATTTTCGAAACTGGTCAGCCGGTTTATGCGGCCTATGGTTTGCCTGCGCAAGGACTAGAAAGAATAGGCGATAAGGTATTGATCTTGCCGGATGCGCGTTTGCCTAAACGTGTTATCCCTTCTTCGATTTTGGCTCGGATCGATGGTCGAGTGGCTCGTTTCGGTTCTGACTATACTGCGTTCGAGCAATTGATTGATTTGATTCAGGCATCAGATTACGTGGTGGCGGCAGACTCTTTACCCTTACACCTCGCCTACCTATGCCGCAAGCCTCATTTCATTCTATACCCAGATGGGGGTAAGCAGGATTTCTTTACGCCAGATGCCTTAGCTTCCGGATCTTTCAGCACGTTTAGCCAATTCACCCATGTTTAAACGTGCGTTCGTTCTTTTTGCGGAACATGAAACGGAACGAAAGGGCCATGTGGAGGCGATGCGATCTGTACTTCCTGAATTAGAAGTGATGGAACCTGTTTTTCCGTCACGAGTACATGTCCCTTTTTTAGAGGCGCTGATCGAAAAGTCTCTTGCGCGGACTGGGAAAGCTTTATTGCCTACGGAGATTGGCGTGATTTTGAGTCATCGAAAGGTGTGGTCTAAAATTGCGCGCGAAAATACGGATGCACATTTCTTAGTGTTAGAATCCGACAGCCGGATTATAAAGCCAGAGCTTTTGCAATCAGAAACGGCGGAGAAATACGATTTGTTCTTCTGGGGGGCATGGAATGGCTATGCGAGTCTGAAGAAATCAACGGTTCAACAGGGCGTGGGAGAACCCTTAATTAAGTCCGTTTATGGGGCATATGGATATTCCTTGAATGCGAAGGCGGCGCGGTATTTGTTGAAAAAGACCGCTCAGATTGCCTATCCGGTAGACATGTACAAGCGTTTTATAGACTCTAGCGAGATTTCACTAGGAGCTATTGTACCAGAAGTGATTTCAACCTGGCGAACGTCTGATTCACTGATTCGACGGGAGAGCCGTAGTTCTTTAATGACCGCTGAATTAATTAGAATGATTTTCTATTGCCGAAACACGATACAATCGTACTTTTGTTAATTATGGGTACACCTACATCTATCGTGGCGATTACTTGGGATGGCCAATCCAGCCCCATGGACCATATCCATTTCGACGCGGAGCCCTCTTTTGATTGGCTATTATACGATTACAGCGGTGCGGTTGCGGAGGCGCCTACAAAAGTGACTCATTATATTTCCATAAAATCAGAATGCAAGGGTGATGTAATGCAAAATATTTATGCATCCTTGGGGTCAACTCCTTTGACATACATTGGCTTTTTAGATGATGATCAAATTATCTCCGTTTCAGACCTGAATAAGTTATTTTTCATCGCAGCGCTAGAAAAATTAGATGTGTTTCAGCCAAGTTTGAACCACGATTCCTATTATAATTTACGACAGTTCATCCACAAGCCGGGCTACTTAGTCCAAGAATCCTGGTGGGTGGAAATTATGTCCCCTTTCTATAGCGAGGCTGTTTTCCAGGCCGCTGGACCTCATTTCAAGCATTCGATTTCTGGTACGGGACTCGATGTGTATTTGATTCCGACCATTCAACGCCTGATAGGTAAAACCAAAACAGCGGTAGTTCATGGGGTGCAACTAAAGCACGCGCGTCCGATACGCACGGGTAACCGGGTGTTCTCGAATGGGAAGACAAATCTGGAAGAGATTCGCTATGTGCAAGGTATTTGCCGTGCCATGGCCGCGGAAAAGCCGGAGCTTTTTGACTCGGCATTTCATTATCAAGTATTGGATCGTCGTTATGTGAATGGAGTGCCTTTGGCCCATAAAATACAACGCATTCCCCGGATGATTCGAAATTTATATAAACTGATTGTAGACGCGAGTTACCGCTAATGGAGACCCGGAAAAATGTCTTTTATAATGTGTTACTGGCGATTACGCAGGTATTATTCCCGCTGATCACGTTCCCGTATTTGGCTCGAACGCTGGGTCCGGAGCATGTAGGGGTCTTGAATTTTGCGGAGAGTTTTGCCCGTTATTTCGTTTTACTAGCTGCGCTTGGTATTCCTATTTATGGGATACGCGAAGTAGCCAAAGCGGCTTCAGATCGCGCCTTGTTAACGAAAACCGTCTCAGAAATTTTCATTATCAATGCGCTAGGAACCATGCTCCTAAGCATTATTTTCCTTGGGTTTATTATAGCGGTTCCGCAACTCGCGGCAGAGAAATCCCTCTTCTCTTGGGCGCTGGGCTACTTTGTTCTTCAAGTCTTTCAATTAGAATGGTTCTTCAGCGGGATGAACCAATTCAAGTTCATTGCCATTCGTTCCCTCGTCATCCGCCTGTGCTTCATCGCTGCGGTGTTTTTGTTCATTCGAAATACGAATGATTACGTGAACTATTTTCGGATGCAGGTGGGGCTGGCAGTGGTTTTGGCCTTATTTAACGGTAAAAGACTTTGGGATTTGCTCGACTTTTCAGGCATTTCGGTATCAGGATTAGAGTTGAAGAAACACCTTAAACCGATGGCTTTGTTGTTTTTAACGATCTTCACGATCTCGGTGTACTTCTCATTAGACACAATTTTATTAGGCTTTCTAGCAGATAATGAAAGTGTGGGCTATTATTCCTCGGCACTGAAGTTAAACCGATTGTTGATAGGCGTCTTGAGCGCGATCTCTGTAGCGATGTTTCCAGGGCTGGTGAGTTTGTACCACAAGGGAGAGAAAGAGGCCTTCGTTTTGCTTATAAAACAGTGTTTCTATGTCTTGGTGAGTCTTTCGATGCCGCTGGTACTAGGAATCGTTCTCTGCGCACCAGAGATCATTCATATCTTGTTAGGAACGGCCTTTGATCGCGCGATTTTACCACTGCAAATCACAGCTCCGCTGATTTTGATCATTAGTATGTCGGGGATTTTTGGCTTCCAAATCCTCAGTGCTGTAGGCAAGGACAAATCCATCCTTATCTCCGCGCTAATTGGTATGTTCATTAGCATAATCTGTGCGATTCAATTAGTGCCTACTTTTAAAGAAAACGGTGCGGCGATAACGATTCTATTCACTGAATTAGCAGTTTGTATCGCTTTCATCTTCTTCACAAGGAACGAAATTTCGTTATCTAATTACACCATCGTGTTTTTTCAACAGCTATTGGGCTTAATTCCTTATGTAGGAATCGTGCTCTTGTTCAAACTCTTTGTGCCCACGCTTTTATTGCGATTGCTCGTGATAGGGGTATTTTCGCTGGCTTGGTTTGTGCTGCTGCAATTGTTTATCTTGCCTGATACCATTTATCGAACACAATGGAATCGCTTAGCGGATCGCTTTAA
>CAMDSI010000045.1 GCA_945906915.1 Spirosoma fluviale
AGCAACATTCCGCCCATTTGGACATTCATCAAGTTCAAACCCTGATTCAATAAGTCATTGCCTTTTAAACCTAGGCTCATCAAGCTAGGATTTCTTACTACCGAGAATAAAATCAAATCATACACATCCACGAAGTAGCCGAGAGCGGCGACGGCGATGAGCATTTTAGCTTTAGTAGAAATAGTTTCGTTTTCCATACTAGCGAGAAAGCATATCTGACCGGTGAGAGTCTAGTTTTAAAAAGATAAAAAGTAAAATGGTGAAAGACCATAAAGACGATCCCCCATAACTAAAAAAGGGTAAAGGAATTCCCATAATGGGCATCAAGCCAATCGTCATCCCTATATTAACTAAAAAGTGAAAAAACAGAATTCCTACTAATCCATAGCCATAGGCGCGTGCAAAACGGGAACGCTGTGAATCCGCTAAATACATTAATCGCCAAAGAAAACCCAGGAAAAGTAGAATCATCAACATCACACCAATAAAGCCGTGCTCTTCCCCAATGGTACAGAATACCATGTCGGTACTTTGCTCCGGAACGAAATCAAATTTTGTTTGCGTCCCTCCTAAAAAACCCTTACCCCAAAATCCCCCGGATCCAATCGCAATTTTCGATTGTGTCACCTGGTAACCTAGACCTCGAGGATCAAATCCTGGATCAATTAACACGCGAATACGGTTTCTTTGATGTTCTTTTAAGACGTTATTCACTACCCAGTCCACTAATAAAGCCAAGGTCATAATTCCAGCAATGGCACCTGAAAGAAGTACATAGGTCTTGGGATCTCTTTGCATGTAAATGGGTAGAAATACCACTAAAAGACCTGTCAACAAAACCAAAACGAGTAAGATCACCCAAGCCTTTACCAGCAAGGCCGAAACAAAAAGTACAATCCCCCCCATAAATAAAGCAGGATAGGTTCCTGGCAAGCCCTCCCGGTACAACAAAATGATAAAGGAGGCGAAAACTAAGGCAGAGCCCGTCTCATTCGAACCAATAATCAATACCATGGGGATACCTATAATCAAGGCGGCCTTCCATTGATATGAAAATTTACTTAGGTTCACTAGCGGATCATTTAGGTATTTAGCTAGTAAAAGGGCGGTGGCTGTTTTAGCAAATTCGGCAGGCTGAATGGTGGCACTCCCAAATTTAAACCAAGAATGAGACCCATTAATTGTCACCCCTAAAAATGGCACGGCAATTAATAAAAGCAATAAACCGAGGTAAATAAACAGAGCAAAGGATTCGAAAAAACGAAAATCGATTACTAAAATACATACAATCAGCACTAAACTTGTTCCTATCCAAACTAATTGTTTCCCCGCATTCGAATCATAGAAAGCAGGATCTGAGAATGAAAGAGGCGCATCCGGACTATAGACGGCCGAATAGATATTCAACCAGCCTAATCCGATGAAAAACACATAGAATCCTACCGTTATCCAATCGAGGCGACCTTGTATATGATTCGAATCTGTCATTTTTTAGTTGAATCAATGGCAAGCTTCTTTCGAGCAATACCGCCGTACGCATTTGGCAAATAATTCATATTCAGGAATTTGGTTTCCACCGCTTTGCGATCCACTTTCCGTTTTAAGTATTTTTCAACTACTAAAGAAGCAATAGGTGCTGCAGCAGAACCACCGAAACCCGCATTTTCCACAAAAACAGCAATCGCAATCTTCGGATTATCTCTTGGGGCAAAAGCGATAAAAATCGAGTGATCCTTTCCCTTTTGATTCTGGGATGTACCCGTTTTGCCCACCATCAATATGTCAGGAATTTTACCATCTGGACCCACCGTACCATTTGCGACAGCATCTTGCATTCCATCAATGACGACATTGAAATATTTAGCCTCTACCCCCACTTTTACGGGAGTTTTATAAAAAGGATCAATGCTTTTTGCTAAACCCACCCCTTTCACCACGTGAGGCGGAATATACCAGCCTCTATTGGCGATGATTGCTGCGAGATTTGCCATTTTCAAGGGGCTAACGACAATTTCCCCTTCGCCAATACTTATCGAATAGATATTAGAAAATTTCCAACTTTTCTCCCCTTTATAAACGGCATTATAATAATCTACGTTTGGCAAAATCCCCTTCTTCTCGTTTCCTAAATCAACCCCTAACTTACGTCCAAACCCAAAATTAGCGACCAAATCAGCCCAACGTTGCAGTCCTGTAGCCGAACGCTCATACGTGTCTCCGGAAGTATTATCGTAAATCATCTTGCGAAAGGCATGATAAAAATAAGGGTTACACGACACGCGAATCGCTCCTCGCAAATCCACCGGTCCGTGCACGTGGCATTTAACCGGAGCACCAGCATGCGAATAGACCGTACCTGGACCGATAAAGCCAAGTTGTTGGCCTACCAAGGCTTGCACTAATTTGAAAGTAGACCCCGGACGATAATAAGCAGAGGGCGGTCTATTTAGCAGTGGCTTCATCGGATCCAAGGCTAATTGTTGGTAATAATTCGAAAAATTATTACCCGTCAAAAGACTCGCATCATAAGACGGTGCCGAAACCATCGCTAAAATTTCTCCAGTCGAAGGTTCGATGGCCACGACACTACCTACCTTATGCTGCATTAAGCTATCTGCATATTCCTGAATTTCTAAGTCAATAGAGGTATATAGATTATTCCCGGATATGGGGTTAATGTTCAAGGAGCCATTTTTATAATCGCCCTTTTCCACACCATTGCTATTCACCATCCGGTATTTCACCCCTCTCTGACCTCGCAAAGTTTCCTCATAAAAGGATTCGATTCCAGAAATACCCACATAATCCCCTTGGCGGTAATAATCGTCCTTCTGATCAACAAGAGCAGTGGGACTAATCTCTGCGACGTAACCTAAGGCGTTCGAAAAGGAACGGGATTGATAGGTGCGAAAGGCATTTGTCTCAAAAAAGAAACCCGGAAAATCAACCATAGCATCTTGTACACTGGCAAAATCTTCTTTCGATAAATGCTTCAAAAATAAACTTGGTTTTACCCGCGAATAGGCCCTTGCCCGCTGAGTTGTCTTAATGAAATATTCTCTAGTCACCCGAAATACTTGACAAAAATGATTCGTATCCTTCACCACGGCTTTTAGCGGAATCATATACAAATCATAAACGGGGGTATTATAAACAATTAATTTACCAAATCGATCGTAAACTTCGCCTCGAAAAGGTATCTGAATAATCTTCCGAATCGCGTTATTATCAGCCGCTTTTTCATACGTGTCATCGACCACTTGCAGGAAAAACAACTTCCCAATGAACAAGAGCCCAATGATTCCGAAAAACAAGAAAATCAGATTTCGCCGCTGAGTAAACAATAGATTGATATTTTAATGACAAAAATACGGAATTATCTGCGCTTCTGCGAAAGCTATTTGGGAAGACTTTTGATGAGTGCCAAAAGCGCAAAAGCGATCGATCCCAGCGAAAAAATAATGGTAAACCACGGTTTTTCGGTACTAAAATAGCTATCGAGATAGCGACCCGCAAAAACACCGGCAAGTATGGTAGCGAGCATCTGAAAGGCAGCGCCTAAGAATTTTTGGTATGAATTCATATTCACCTAAATTTATCCAATTTTCGGGAAGATAAATCGTAAATTTGAAAATTGTTCTTTTGAACCTTATGCACAGGATTTTCATCTTGCTTTTTCTTGCCCTCGGCACCTGGTCTTGTTCTCAATACAGTAACAAGCCTATGGCCGTCAGCTTTCATAATGTGAATGCAAAGTACAATGCCATTTGGCAGGCTTCCCGGTTAGATAAAGAATTGCAAAAAAAAGCTTTTGCCGAAAGGAAAGAGAGTTATAACTCCATTTTGCCCATCATTATTCCCCGGGACTCCAGCTTTAAACAAGGCAACGAAAAAGACATCAAAGAATTAATTCGTAAAGCGTCTTTAGTCATTGATCGACACCAAAATTCCCATTTCATCCTTGATGCTTACCTGCTGATAGGTAAAGGTCGTTTATACCAAAACGACCTGAAAAATGCCATCGAAACCTATAAATATGTCAATTCCCTCGAAATTAGACCGGAGGCTTTGCTAGCTCTTTATGAAATCTATTTACATCAACTTGAGTTTACTTCAGCCGAGAAAATCGAAGAATTCCTGAGCGAGAATCCCTTGAATTCCAACGAGAAAAAACAATTTTTACTACTCAAAGCCTATTCCTTTCAGCTCCTGAATGAACCATTGAAAGCAGTAGCCATTTTGCAGGAAGCCTCCAAATTTATAAAAAAAGGGGACGAAAAGGCACGCATTTCCTTTATCATGGGACAATTATTTAGCGAAAATAATCAGCCTAATTTAGCTTTAGAGAGCTTTAAAACAGTAATTAACAACAAGCCGAGCTACGATTTACAATTGCAAGCAAGCCTTGCCATCCACCAGCTGGAAGGAAATGTCGAGGCCTTGAATCAAATGTTGAAAGATCCGAAAAATGAAGACCACAAATCTTTCATCTACGTGAAAATAGGGCAATATTATTATGCTCGAAAAGACTTTAAAAAAGCCAAAGAAAACTGGGAAAAAGGTGGCGAAAATAACCCGAACAAGGGTGAACTCTATTTTCAATTAGGAGGTCTTTTTGCCAAACAAATGAAAGACTATGATCTAGCAGCAAGCTACTATGATAGCGCTGCCACCTACCTTTCATCGAGTCATCCAGATTTTGCAAAAGCACAAAAATTAAAATTATCCTGGAGCAAGTATGCTGCCCTATCTAAACAGGTTACTTTGCAAGACTCGCTACTCCATTTAGCAAATCTAAGTCCTGCCGCCTTGCACGATATATTTTTAAAACAACAAAAGGACACGGTAAAAAAAGCTTCGCTTATCACGAAAACGGTGGCACCTATTTTCACAAGGAGAGGATTTAGTTCCGATCAACAAAATTTTTATTTCAATAATGAACAGGCGCGCATTCAGGGCAGTATTGAATTTTCTAATCGATGGGGAAATCGAACATTAGAAGATTTTTGGAATCGTAAAAACAAAAATAACAGCATTAGCCTTGCCACTATGACAAATGTTGCCCCTGAAAAAACAATAGGCTCAAGCAAGGAAACGAATGGACAAGCGGAAGAAAACTGGATGAAATCTATCCCAATGAGTTCCGCTGCAAAATTAAAAGCAGCGAAAACAATGGAGGAATCCTTGTTTAAATTAGGAAAACTAGCCCGCTTAGAATTAGGGGAAAATGAGCTAGCTAATACCACGCTTAAAAGACTTTTGACAGATTATCCCAGTACGGCCTTTGAAGCAGAAGCGCTGTATATCCGCTATTTAAGTAGTGAAGGAGTAGAGAAATCCAGCTTCCGATCTACTTTATTCGAACGCTTCCCCAGTTCCTATTTTAAGACTATGATTCTAAAATTAGAAAATGGGATTTTATCTGAGAACAAAGAATTACAAGCACAGAAAAAATACGAGGACGCATTTGTGCGTTTTGAAGCAAAGGATTTTAAGTTCACCATGGAGGCCTGTCTTTTCATACAACAAAATTATCCCGGTAGTAAATTGGAAGATAAAATTGTATTTTTATTGGCGCTTTCTAAAGCGGGGATGCAGGAGACAGAAGAATGTAAAAATCTGTTACAAGAGTTTATAATTTCCTTTCCCACTAGTCCACTACTGAAAGAGGCCACCGAAATGCTAAAGCTGATCAACAAATGATAGAATTCAACAAAGAAAATAAGCTGAATAAAATTAGTTTAGCCTATAAAATTTTTGGTGGCACATTCTTGTTTGCCATTCTGTTTATCACGGCGGTTAATTATAATTTTCTTTGGCTATTTGGTGGGATGCCTAGTTTACAGGAACTAGAAAATCCGAAGAGTCAAGAGGCGTCCCTTTTAATTTCAGAAGATGGCGAAGAAATAGGCAAATACTTCAGAGAGAATAGAAATCCAGTAGAGTTCGAAGAATTGCCTTCCGTGATTGTAAACACGCTTATGGCGACGGAGGATGCCCGTTTTATCAACCATTCGGGAATTGATGTGCGTTCTATGGCACGGGTATTATTCACTTTTGGAACTTCTGGAGGAGGTAGTACCATCTCGCAGCAATTAGCAAAGAACTTATTTCATACGCGTTCCTTGGAATACGGGGAAGATGATCCGATTTATGTGGGTCTATTGATGAAAGTGGGAGGGCTGAGAACGGCTATTGCAAAAGTGAAGGAATGGATTTTAGCCATCAAATTAGAGCGCCGTTATACGAAGCAAGAGATCATGGCTATGTATTTGAATGAAGTGAGTTTTGGGAATAACGCCTATGGCATTCAAGTCGCTTGCCGTACTTACTTCCAGAAAAACGTCCAAACCGTCAGCTATGCCGAAGCAGCAACGCTGATCGGATTATTACAAAACCCGTCTTTATACGATCCTCGCTTACGTCCAGAACGTACTCTCGCTCGCCGAAATACCGTGTTAGATCAATTAGCGAAATACGAATTTGTAACGGAAGAGGATGCAGAAAAAATGAAAACGAATCCTTTGAATCTACATTATAAAGTGGAGAATCAGAATACGGGATCCGCCCCCTATTTACGGGAATCTATTCGTAAAGAAATTTTAGGCGTCCTACAAGAGATTAATAAAGATCGCCCAGAGGATCAACAGTTAAACCTGTATACGAGTGGCTTGCGCATTCACACAACGATCGACTCCCGCATGCAAAAATATGCACAAGATGCGGTACAAGAGCATATGAAGGCGGAACAAATTGCTTTCAATCAGCATTGGGCAGGACGCAATCCCTGGGTAAATGAAAAGATGCAAGAGTTAAAAGGCTTTATTTCTACTGCGATGAAGCGCACGCAACGGTACCGAGATTTGATGGAGGCCTATAATAATGATGAGATGCGTGTTTGGGAAGAATTAAAACGTCCCATTAAAATGACTGTTTTCTCCTATCACGGGGACATCGACACCACCTTAAGTCCATTGGATTCCATGCGTTATTATAAACGCATTCTAAATATTGGTATGATGTCCATGGATCCGACGAACGGACACGTAAAATCCTGGATAGGGGGAATTAATTATAAGTACTTTAAGTATGATCATATTTCCCAAAGTAAGCGCCAACCCGGATCTACTTTCAAGCCATTCGTCTATGGTGCGGCGATTGAAAATGAAATAGCAACGCCTTGTGATAAGTATGTAGATGAACCTGTGACTTTTGGTACCGAGGATGGATTAACGAATGATACGTGGACTCCTCAAAACTCTGACGGCAAATACAGCTACGAAAACTTGACCCTTCGCAGAGCGATGGGACGTTCGATTAACACCATATCGGCTAAATTAATGAAGTCGATGGGCGCGAGTAAAATTGCTGATTTCGCACACAAAGCTGGAATTACAAGTCCACTCTATGAAGGTCCGTCACTTTGCCTAGGTACTTCAGAGGTTTCGGTCTTAGAACAAGTTTCTGCCTATAGCACCTTTGCCAATGGAGGTGAAAAAATCGATCCTATTATCATTCTTAAGATTACGGATAAAAATGGCGTGGTATTAAGGGAATTCTCCCCTACGGCTAAAGCAGTAATGAAACCAGAAACCGCCTACCTGATGACCTTTATGTTACAAGGAGCCGTACGTGAACCCGGCGGAACGGCCGAAGGTCTAAACCGAAGCTCCATCGCAGCTGGAAATGAAATAGGAGCAAAAACGGGTACAACCTCGAATTTCTCTGATGGTTGGTTCATGGGAGTTACCCAAAAACTAGTCACTGGAGTTTGGGTGGGTGGCGATGACCGAAGTATTCACTTTAGAAATATAAGTTTAGGACAAGGTGCTAAAATGGCCATGCCTGCCTTTACTAAATTCATGGAAAAAGTCTACGCTGATCGATCACTCGCCTTAGATGGGTATCAAAAAATGCCCTTTATCAAACCCGAAAACATCGTTTTTGACTTTAGCTGTGTAGGTGGTATCGGTGGGGATTCCACGCTAATTAGTTCCACTGCAACTGCCTTACCCTAATGAGAATTTTAGCCTTCGTTTTTATTATCCTTTTTACTTTTGCCTGCAGTACAAAGAAAACGGGTGAAGAACTTGCCAAAGAAAATTGTAGTTCCTGTCACAAGTTTCCAGATCCAAGTCTTTTGGACAAAAAGACCTGGAACGACCAAGTGCTGATGGATATGTCCTACCGTTTCGGCATGCGCAACAAGTTTGAATTAGCAGCAAAAATTACGGAGGAGCAATTTCAGACAGCTGTAGACCTAAATATCTTTCCAGATACACCGGCTATGAGCGTGGAAGATTGGCAGGCAATTGTTGATTATTATGTAACAAACGCACCAGAAAATCCCCTTCCACAAAAAGCGAAAAGTCCCATATCATCACAAACTTTTAATTTCAAAAAGGAGGACTTCCTATCTCCATCCCTTAAACAAGGACGAGTTACTTCTATCAAAGTGCACCCCTCTAAATCCGAAGCTTGGATAGGAATGAATACCAATGAAACGGTAATTATAGACAGCAAACTTCAAGTTAACTCTATCATTCGAACCCCTAGCCCTAATGTCAACACCGCCTTTATTCAAGGGAAGACCTATCTTTTAAGTATTGGAAAAACACTTCCGAATGATGAAAAAATTGGGGAATTATTTCAGGTTAATTCAGGCGGAAAACTTGCTAAATTAGTCGATGGCTTAAAGCGCCCTGTCGATATGCAAGTGGCCGATTTTAATGGCGATGGCACAATGGATTATCTCCTCTGCGAATATGGATATCAGGCCGGACAGTTGGTTTGGGTGGATGGAAAATCAAAAGAGCGGCATCTGTTAAAGTCGCAGCCAGGTGCCAGAAATGTCATTATTAAAGACTATTCGAAGGATGGAAAACCAGATATTCTAGTCTTGATGGCAGAGGCGAAAGAAGGTGTTTCCTTATTTATAAACAAGGGTCTAGGAATGTTTGTTGAAAAACCGCTGCTACAATTTGAGTCGGTTTGGGGAAGCAGTTTTATGGAAGTGGCTGATTTGAACCAGGATGGATTTGATGATATCGTCATTTCTAATGGGGATAATGCAGACAATTCAAATACAAAAAAAGCGTACCACGGGGTACACCTATTTATCAACGATGGAAATAATAATTTCAAGGAGACCTATTTTTACCCCGCTTATGGTGCCACTAAAACACTCGCGCGCGATTTTGATGGAGATGGGGACCTTGATCTAGCCATGATCGCCTTCTTTTCGGAGAATGATAAAGGGAAAAACGAATCGTTTTTGTACTTCCAAAACCAAGGGAAACTACAATTTCAAGTCAGTAATCTAAGTCTTCCAGATGATGCGCGTTATATGGCCATGGATGCCGGTGATTTCGACAAAGATGGGGATATAGACCTGCTTCTAGGTAATTTTCAATTTGGAAAACCAAAGCCAGGCGTTATACTAACACCTGGCCTTCAGATTAGACTTTTAAGAAATACGATTCGCTAATTAAGTTTTGCCCCCTTTGGAATGAAAGCCTGTGCGCTTGCACTTTGGCTTAAATAAGACGAACCATAGTTCCAGTCGACCTTTTGTTTATGACCCTTAAAGGTATAGCTAAATGCTTGCCCCGGCTTCACCGCTGCTTTCTCCAGCGCCGAATTAAGTTTAAATGCCTTCATTGGACCTCGGTTTTGAAAAGCTATAAAGGCTAATTCGGATCCCACTTGAATACCCACCAGCGATTTCGCATCCGCTGGCACCATCATACCTGAATTCTGAGCGTAAGTGAATCCTTTGCCATTGCCTAATAAAACACCCCCATTCGAAGCATCGTAACGACCCATAGCAACCTCGTTCGCAAAGTTATTCCCCACATAGAGAATATCTAAATAACCGTCCGAATTCACATCCAAAATCTGCATCCCATTCAAAGACGATAATTGTGCCATATCCGGCAAAGCCTTTGCTTTAAAATGGCCTCCCCCTAGATTCTCCATATACATCGATGCATTTTCCGTAAAGGATAATTTAGAGGCCTTCGCCTTCTCTTTTTCCGTCAAGAAATCATCTTGCGTGATCTTTCCGTAATCTTTGTAATATACCCAGCGCTGACGCGTAGAATTTAATTGTTTGTGAACATCATCTTTCCCAAACAAGGGCGCTGAAACGGGAGTGCCAGCCGCGCTTTGGAAATAAACAAAGGGGAATATATCATATACCCCATTCCCATCCACATCGCCGTGTAAAACATCTACTGGCTGCTTTGCATTTGCACGCAATAAGGTATTCTTACCCATATTACCCGCTACTAAGTCCATATCACCGTCTTGGTCAAAATCTGCCGCTGCCACGGATCCCCAAAGACCCGTCATCTCCTCTAATCCCGTCTTTTCTAATTTTACCAACTGCCCTTTCTCGTTTTGATAAATCTGAATCGGCATAAACTCACCAGCAACCACTAAATCTGACCAGCCATCGTTGTTCACATCCGTCCAAACCGCATCACAAGCTAAACCAGGTTTCAATAAATCTGGTGCCCATTTCGACGTCAAATCCGTATATTTAATCGATCCTGATTTTGAATCATTACGAAGCAAACGAGATGGAGTTCCTTGTGGATAAGAGAACGGAACATTGCGTCCACTCACATAAAGATCTAAATCACCATCCTTATCAAAATCAACGGCGCGAACTGCCGCATTACTTTCCGTAAACGCTGGCAAAGCAGCTGAAACTAGGGTAAAATTCCCCTTCCCATCATTCGAATAGATGACATCCTGCAAGCTAGCTGCCCCTATTTGACCTTCGGTTCCCCCTCTAGCAATGTATAAATCTAAATCGCCATCGCGGTCCATATCAATCAACAGCGAACCTAAGTCCTCCCCTAATTTTTCCTTCTTCTCCGCCATACCTTCTAGGAATTTTGCTACGAATTTTCCGGAAGGCTGTTGTAGATAGAAGATTCCTGAATAAAACTTAGCTCCTCCCACGAAGAAATCTTCCAAACCATCGCCATTCACATCCCCTACAGATGCTCCCGGCCCTAGTTGAGACATTTTGAAAGGGGTTAAACTTTGGTAATTAAAATCAATAAAGTCTAATTCCTTGTGTACATCCGTTAATTGCATTTGATCCGTTACATCTTGCAATAAGGGTGCTTGTGTTTGGTATAAAGAAACATAAGGCTGTTTTGCATCCGAAATTTTTACTTTCAAGAGCTTATCCACCCCAGGTCGAGTAATGACCTGCATCGAATCATTGGGCCAAATAACGCGCAATTCTTTAATTTTCTGCTTTGCCCCTAAGCCAATATGAGCCACCGCCTCCACACTAGATAAATAACCTCTATAAGGCGAATTCTCATAATAAAAATAAGTGCCATCCGCATACAAACCTTCGATACGGGTTCCAATACCTTGGGTATTTTGGCCTTTACCCTCCATCTTAACACGCAAATAATGTCCCTTATCTGCATTTGATTCTACCGTATTGTTTTGGTAAACAAAAGCCTCGTCATTGATATTATTAACTACATAGTCCAAATCCCCATCATTATCTAAATCTCCATAAGACGCCCCATTAGAGAAGGACGGACGTTGAATTCCCCAAGCCGCACTCACATCGTCAAAATGCATTCCTCCCTTATTCTTAAAGGCATAATTATTTACCTTAATAACCGGCATTTGCTCTAATAGAATCGCATCAGATGCCAAACGAGCGGAATTCGCACGATACAGCATAAAATCACGATCCGTCACGTCCCGAGGAAAACCATTAGTAATCATCAAATCACGGAAACCATCATTATCAAAATCTGCCAAAGAAGGGCACCAGCTCCACTCTGTTTCTGCCATGCCAGCCATCAAACTAATCTCCTGGAAAGGCGCAGGAGAACCATCCGCCTTTTTACCTGCATTTAACTGTAAGGTATTACGCATGTATTGATACGTATAACCGTGTATATCACTGTTTTGATAGGACTGGTAGCTATTAGGCGGCGCTAATTGCTTCTTACGCTCATTGTCCTTAGGCAACATATCTAAGGCCACGATATCAGGGCGTCCATCGTTATTGATATCCGCCACATCATTACCCATCGCTGATAAACTGGTGTGCTTGAAATACGCTTTGGCCTGATCTGTAAACGTCCCATCATGGTTATTGATGTACAAAATATCATCTGATACATAATCATTCGTCACATAGATATCTGGCCAGTTATCTTGGTTGATATCACAGATATTAATCCCTAGACCATAACCCTCAATCGTAATTCCTGCCTCTTTCGACACATTCGTATAGACTGGATGATTTTTTTCTTTCGACCAATCATTACGGTACATCCGGTCGGTATTCGGATACGACCCATCGGTTACTTTAGGACGATATAGTGACGGCACTTGATCAATTACGTCGGTCAAAACATATAAGTCCAAATCCCCATCCCGATCATAATCAAAGAAGGCCGCATGTTCGCTATGGCCCGAATCGTTGATTCCATACTCCGCTGCCATCTCCTTAAAACTAGGCTTACCAGCCTTAATTCCTTGGTTCACGAAGAGCATATTTTGGCGATCACGTTCTGCATTTTTCATCGTCGCAGAAACATACACGTCTAGTAATCCATCGCCATTGATATCCACAATACTCACGCCAGAACACCAGCGATCTTTTGTGTCTAAACCAGCCGCTTTACCTAACTCTTCAAACTTCATTTCCCCTTTGTTCAAATACAGAGCAGCATTCGCCTGCGAGCCTGAAAAAAAGAGATCTAAAAGCCCATCATTATT
>CAMDSI010000046.1 GCA_945906915.1 Spirosoma fluviale
TATAGCTCTCTTGAAGACGCATGTAAGACCATAGGACATAGATTAACAGGGAGCGAGAAAGGAAAAAAGGCAGAAGAATATGCTTTTCGGTTGCTGAAAGAATATGGATTCAAGGATACTAAATTCCAAGGATTTCAAGTAGAAGCGTGGGCGCGCGATACGGTTACTTTGTCTATCGCTCCGCCTAAATCAGATGATTTTAGGGAAGTTCCAGTCGTTTCTTTGGCTATGACTCCGGTAGATGCCAATATTCAAGGGACGATTATCGATTTAGGAAACGGATTAGATGCCGATTATACGGGCAAAGAGGTGGCAGGCAAAGTCGTTTTAGCTAACATCGGCTTATTAGAGGCCGCAGTCGGAACAAAAAATCTACACCGTTCTGAAAAAACGGCATTGGCCATTCAACATGGTGCGATGGGAGTGATTTTCGTCAATACGGTTAAAGGCCAAGTACTACTTACAGGTACAGCCTCCGTAACGGGAAATTTAATTAGCATCCCTGCCGTATGTATTTCATTAGAAAATGGAACTGAAATAAGAAAATGGATGAAGGATCAACCAGGCTTATTAAGTTTGATTGAAATGCATAATGTGAGTAAACCGATCAAAGCACGCAATGTGGTAGCGACATTAAAAGGGACAAGCTCTAAATTAAGAAATGAGAAAATTGTGATTGGGGGCCATTTGGATTCTTGGGATTTAGCCACGGGTGCGATTGATAATGGTATTGGATCTTTTTCTGTACTAGATGTAGCCAGAACCTTTAAGGCTTTAGGATTAAGCAGTAAGCGTACGATTGAATTTGTCGCCTTCATGGGAGAAGAAGAAGGTTTACTAGGCTCGAAGGCCTATGTGGAGCGCGCGAAAAAATTAGGTGAACTAGATGACGTCGTTTATATGATTAATTTAGACATGACTAATGATGTGAATGGATTCAATGGGGGTGGCCGCGATGAAATGATGTCTATATTGAAATCAATTGGAGATCAGATTAAGGCAATTGATGGGGATTTTGGCAATCATTTAACGAATTCTCCAGGGCTACATTCTGACAATCAAACGTTCTTAATGGAGGGAATTCCAGCGGCGGATCCCATGGGGAAATTGGCCCGAAATGTATTAGATTGTTACCATGCTAATTGCGATGATTTTAGTTTGGTCAATAAAAAAGAGATGGAGAATACCGTGAAATATACCACGATGCTGCTGTATGGTTTAGCCAATGCGGAACAAATTCCAGCTAAGAAATTAGATTTCTATTCGACTAAAGAATTCTTTATCAAACATAACCTACGCCATGAACTAGAATTAGGGAATGAATGGCGCTGGGGAAATGACTAAAATAGTTGCAGATTTCTATTATTTTTACATTTAAGAACAATTGACCTTACACAATGAGTAGCGAAAATCCCTCCTTTTTTGACCATCAAATCGAAGTAGTACCAGAAACATCCTTTAAGTCCATCATAAAAGTGATCGGAATCGGGGGTGGCGGATCCAATGCGGTGAAGCACATGGATAACCTGAAGATTAAAGGCGCTGATTTGATTATCTGCAATACAGATTCTCAAGCTTTAGCATCTAGTTCAGTTAAAACTAAAATTAAATTAGGGGAACAGGGTTTAGGTGCAGGGACTGACCCAGAGGTGGGAAAGCAAGCGGCTATGGAAAGTCAAGAAAAAATCAAGGCTGTTCTTTCTAATGAGACTAAAATGGTTTTCATCACGGCTGGTATGGGTGGTGGAACAGGGACGGGTGCTGCACCGGTTGTTGCAGAGATCGCTAGAGACCGCGATTTATTAACCGTTGCCGTGGTTTCATTCCCCTACAATTGGGAAGGGAAAGAGAAAATTCAATATGCAAGAGACGGGATTGAAGAACTGAAAGAGTATTGCGATACGGTTTTAGTGATCATGAACGATAAAATATCAGAACATTACAAGGATTTAGCTGTAAAACACGCCTTTGCGAAAGCGGATGATGTATTAGCAAAAGCAGTTAAATCAGTGGTCGATGTAATTGCAAAACCTGGTGATATCAACACGGACTTTATGGACGTGAAAAAGGTTTTGACAAAAGCAGGTCAAGCCATGATGAGTTCTGCCTTAGGAAGCGGTGAAGAGAGAGCAAAAGCGGCTATCGTAGAGGCTTTGAATTCGCCACTATTAAACTCCCAAGAAATCAAAGGTGCTAAGCGTATTCTAGTGACTGTTTCGACGAGTAGTGCAAAAGATTTGTTGATTTGGGAAAAAGATGCGATCATCGAATACCTTAATGAGCGAATAGATGCGCAAGCAGATATGGTTAAGTTCGGTTTCTCTACGGATGAGGAATTAGGGGATGATCTTTATTTAACTGTGATTGCAGCTGGATTCGAACAAGATTCGAGTGGAATGGATGGTGGCATGCGCAAAGTAGTGAAGCGAATGGCTCCCGTCTACTTAAATCCAGGAGATAGCGTTGAACTAGATGGCGAATTAGATAGCTCGGCGTCTGTTTCACCTGATTCTGAGGAAGCTCGTTTTGCTCAAATGATCGAGAAGTTCAAACATAGTATGATGTCTGATGCCGAATTTAAAATACCTACTTATAAGCGTACAGAAGTAGGTTTATATGATATTTCGACCATGCCAGAGAAAGCATGGCAAACCACGGATTTATTCGCTGAATAAATTCTGAATTTTAGAGATAGCCGCTCGGATGATTTCTTCGCTCGAGTAGGCTACCTCAAATTCCGAAATCTCCGCTATACCTCCCATGGATATTCCTGGACGTCGGTATTCCATTTCAGAATTCCGGACGGTTCTGGCGCTTAAATGAATAGCATCTACCCCGATTTGAACAAAGTCCAAGCAATTCACTGGATTTACCCCACTTCCTGCCATAATTTGAATTCGACCTTTAGAGGCGGCTACCATTTCAGCTAGATTTTCGATTCCATCTAAGGCTTTATTTTTGCCTCCAGACGTCAAAATACGATCAAATCCAATCGAAATCAATTCCTCCATCACGACCAAAGGTTCACGCGACACGTCAATAGCACGATGACAAGTCAATTCCCGATCACCGGTAATTTTTCTAATCTCCCGTAAGAATTCCACATCCAAATCCCCCGATGGCAATAAGGCACCTGTAACGATCCCGTGTACTCCTTGTGCTATTAAAGAGTGAGCCTCCGCTAGCATCGTTTGCTTCTCAACTGCGTCGTATACAAAATCTCCCCCTCTAGGACGAACCATGGCATGAATCTCTAAGGAAGTCGACAATAAGGCTTGTTCGACTAATCCAGCACTCGGAGTTGTTCCTCCTTCCCAAGGGGACGCACATAGTTCCACTCGCTGGGCACCTGCTCTATCTGCCGCTAAACAAGAAAATAAAGAATAAGCACAAACTTCGACAGAAACAGGGGTTGAATTAGGCATATAAGCTAGATTAAATCAAGGTTTTGATAATTAATGAAAATTTAAAAAATAAATCTTTCATAAATACATTTTTATTTTACTTTTGCACTTAGGAAGGGTTTAAAAAACTTATGACCCTCTTTTATTACGCAAAATATTATTAGCTATAAATTATGTATTGGACACTAGAACTTGCCTCCTATTTAGAAGATGCGCCTTGGCCAGCCTCTAAAGATGAATTAATTGACTTTGCAATCCGTACGGGTTCTCCTTTAGAAGTAGTCGAAAACCTACAAGAATTGGAAGATGATGGTCAACCTTTTGAAAGTATTGAAGAGATTTGGCCAGATTATCCGACCAAAGACGACTTCTTCTTTAACGAAGACGAATATTAAAATCAAGAGGCGAAAGCCTCTTTTTTTATGGCCTTTAATCGCTCTGCCAGTGCTTCATCCCGCATGGAAATACCCCAACGGCGGGCTAAAACATCTTCCCAAGTCACTGCCATTTCTTGCTCTTTTACATAGATGAGTTCCCCCTCCAGGTAAGGTTCGTCCGCTAATAAACGTTCTGAACCGCACGCATAGACGTCGCCGGCTTTGGGTCCGTATAGGTCGGTTAAATGTTTCCGAATATCTGGGGCAATATCTGCAGGTAAAAAGACTAAAGACTCAGGAACTAAGACATGATTCTTCGTTACGCAAGGCTTCACCGCAACGCGTAATACCTCCCTTTCAAGAACATCTAGTGTATCGGAGGCCATCACGCGATAGGTCGTCCATTTCCCACCCATGATACTAACTAATTTCGAACGACCATCCACTTCCACCTCATGATCGCGCACTAAGGATTTCGTATCGGAGTTCATGGCAGAATCGAGCTGCACTTGGAGTAATGGCCTTTGGCCTACAAATGTAGCACTGATATCCTCTAACGAGGCTTTTTTAGATGAATAGCGATTAAAATACGAAATAAGGTATTCCTTTTCCACATCTAAAATGCGAGGTGTTTCCGACAAGGTATCCGGATCATCCGTCGTTCCCACCAGCACATAATCTCTCCACGGAATCACAAATATGACCCTGCCATCATCCGTTTTAGGAATTAATAGGGCGGTTTCGCCTTGCCAAAACTCAGCAGGCAACACGATATGGGCCCCGCGACTCACCTTCATTCGAGGCTTCAATCGCGGATTTGCAAGCACCCGCACCGAATCCGTAAAAGGTCCTGTGGCATTTATCACTGCTTTGACCGCAATGGTGTAGGACTCCTGAGAAAGTAAATCACTGAATACTACTTTCTTGATCTTTAAACTCTTTTGGCCTAATTCAAACGAATTCAAACAGGCATAATTCAAAATACAAGCCCCTAAACGTTCCGCCTCTTTCAAAATAGCTAAGGCATAGCGCGCGTCATTCATCTGTCCATCATAATACAAAACGCCACCTCTTAAGTACTGTGATTCGATGGAAGGAAACTCGTGTTGAATTTCTTTTTTGCTTAAGCCGCGACTTGATTTCAAGTTCGTGCTGCCAGAAATTTTATCGTAAAGCCACATCCCTATCCGGTAATACCAGCGTTCCCAGTGTGTATAACAAGGAGTTAATAATCCCAAAGGATGAGCGAGGTGGGGTGCATTTTGCAATAGCGTTTTGCGTTCGTGCAAAGCTTTATACACCATTCTGAATTGATGCCAGTCGAGATTTCGGACGGCCTGCTCGAGGTAACGAACTCCTCCATGTACTAACTTCGTCGACTTAGAGGAGGTTTGACTGGAGAAATCGCCTTTTTCAATCAATAAAACTTTGTACCCCCTTAACGTTGCATCGAGCGCTACGCCTGCCCCTGTCGCACCACCACCGATAATACAAATATCGAATGTTTCCTTGAGTTTGTGGATTTGATCTAGGCGATTAAAGGACATATAGGTTTATTTACTTCAAATTTGAAAAATAAAATGCAAAAGATTCCATTAATGTGGATAAAAATGAAAGAGATTTTATAATTTTGCAGTCCTTTGGCACCTAATAATAATCTGCCAAACGAATTAATGACCTTATGGCAAAGAAAGAAAAAGTAGAATCGATTGAAATCATTGAGAGCCCAGAAGCTCTTCAACAAGAAGTTTCTAAAGTTACTGAACTAGTAGACAAGAATAAATCTAGCATTGCAACTATCTTAGGCGGCTTAGTCTTAGTCGTTGCCGCTTATTTCGGTTACCAATGGTATACTGCGACACAAGACGCAGAAGGCGAGAAGAAATTATTCAAAGCTGTTTATGCTTTTGAATCAGATTCATCAGCTGCTGCGAAAGAATTAGCGAAAGTTTCGGATGAGTTTGGTGGAAATACACAAAACCTTGCTGACTTATATTTAGGAATTACCTTGTTAAAGCAGGGGAAATTCGATCAGTCAATCGAAAAATTGAAAAACTTTTCGAGCTCGGATTTATTAGTGCAAGCACGTGCTTATTCTTTAATCGGGGATGCGTATTCAGAGAAGAAATCTTTATCTGATGCCATTGATTACTACAAGAAAGCAGCGGAAAACAAGCCCAATAAATTCTTTACTCCTACGTATTTGTTAAAATTAGCGAATGCCTACGAAGCAAATAAACAAACAAAAGAGGCAGTAGATACGTATTCCATCATTGTGGAGAAATACGGCCAATCGGCTGAATCGATTCCAGCAAAGAAATACAAAGCGATTTTAGAAAGCTCTATCTCTGAATAATTTATAGAACAGATTATGTGATGAGGGATAAGAGCTTGAGCTTTTATCCCTTGTTTTTTTAACCCCATCCCATGGCATCAGCACTTAAAAACTTAAGCGATTTTACGACAGACCATTTGCCAGATGTTTCGAACAAAACATTTGCCATCGTGGTGTCAGAATGGAACACGGACGTAACGCATGCCTTGTACACGGGTGCTTATGATACGCTGTTGAAATTGGGGGTGAAAGAAGAAAATATTACGAGTGTTAAGGTTCCTGGTAGCTTTGAATTAAGTTTAGGGGCGCAAAAAATGGCGCAAAAACCAAACATTGATGCGGTCATTTGTTTAGGCTGTGTGATTCAAGGTGAAACTCGGCACTTCGATTTTATCTGCCAAGCGGTGGCGGATGGAATTACGAATGTGAGTTTGAAGTTTGATAAGCCGGTGATTTTTGGGGTTTTAACTCCTAATACGCAAGAACAAGCGATGGATCGCGCGGGAGGCAAACATGGAAATAAAGGCGATGAGGCGGCCATAACAGCCATCAAAATGTTAGGACTATAATAAGAGAAGACATGCAAGTTTGGAAATTTGGAGGTACCTCCGTCGGAAAACCAGAGCGAATGAAATCAATCCGTCAGCTAATTACGGAGGATGGTCAACCGAAAATCGTTGTACTTTCTGCCCTTTCTGGCAGTACGAATACCTTGCTTTCTATTTCAGCATCTTTGAATGCAGGAAACGCGGCGGAGGCAAAAGAGAAAGCGAATGAATTACGCGCGCATTACGATCAATTTTTGACCGAGTTATATTCCACCCCTGCCGGATTAGGTAAGGGTCAAGCCATCATACAGAAGGAATTTGCCTTTATTGATGGATTGATTGCCACAGCACCCTATACCCTAAAGCAGGAAAAGGAAATGGTGGCTTTAGGCGAATTACTTTCCACTCAAATTTTCGAGGCGTTCTTACAAGAAGAGGGCGTTAGCTCCACCTTGTTGCCCGCCTTAGATTTTATGGTCATCGATGGGGATAACGAACCTGTTTTAGCTCAAATCGAACAAAAGCTAGCTGCGATTTTAGCGCCAGTAAAAGACAAGCAAATTTTAGTGACGCAAGGGTTTATCTGCCGCAACCCAGCGGGTGAAGTAGATAATTTAAAGCGAGGAGGATCGGATTATACAGCGTCCCTAATTGGTGGAGCGATTCAGGCGGAGGAAATTCAAATTTGGACGGATATCGACGGAATGCATAATAATGATCCGCGCATCGTTAAGAACACCTTCCCTATCCGGGAACTTTCTTTCGCAGAAGCAGCAGAATTAGCTTATTTTGGGGCCAAAATCCTGCATCCAAGTACCATTACACCAGCAAAATTAAAAGGAGTTCCGGTTCGATTGAAAAATACGATGGAGCCCCTTGCTTTTGGAACCTTGATCTCTGAAAAATCGACCGATATAGAAATCAAAGCGATTGCCGCGAAAGACAATATCACGGCTATTTACATCCATTCAACGCGCATGTTGAACGCCTATGGATTTTTAAAGCGCGTATTCGAAGTGTTTGAAAAATACAAGACTCCGGTGGACATGATTACCACTTCCGAGGTTTCTGTCAGCGTAACCATCGATCAAACGACGCATTTAGATGCGATTATGAGCGAATTACGTGAATTTGCCGAATTGGAAGATCCCGATATGAACCAAGTAATTATCTGTATTGTGGGTAATTTCTGGGCCGATAAAGAAGGTATTGCCATCAAGGTATTAGATGCCATCAAAAGCATTCCAATTCGAATGATTTCGTATGGTGCCTCAGAACATAATATTTCTTTATTAGTGGATGCAACACACAAAAATGATGCATTAAATGCGTTAAACGAAGGACTTTTCTAAAAATCACGCTATGTTAACTTTACCATTCATTCGGACGAATCAAGAAACCACGATCGCAGGTTTACAAAAGAAACATGTTGCGAATGCCGCTGAAATCGTGGCTACGTTGATTGCACAAGACGATCAACGCAAAACCCTCTTACAACAAGCCGAGGCCGCCTTAGAAAAATCGAATGCGGCAGCTAAAGAAATCGGGGCATTGATGCAATCAGGCCAAAAAGAACTAGCCGAAGGGAAACGCGCCGAAACAGCTGCGCTGAAAGCTTCGATTAAAGAAATGGAAGAGGCGGCGAAAGCGGCGGATAAAGAATTAACAGATTTGTTAGTGACCTTGCCTAACCTTCCTCACAGCTCAGTTCCTGAAGGAAAAACGGCAGATGATAACGAGGTAGTGTTGACTTGGGGCTCGGTTCCCGTGCTCCCAGCGGATGCTCAGCCTCACTGGGATTTGATCAAGAAATATGATATCATCGATTTCGATTTAGGTAATAAAATTACAGGTGCTGGCTTCCCGGTTTACAAAGGGAAAGGGGCACGTTTACAACGTGCCTTGATCAATTTCTTCTTAGATGAGGCCATCAAAGTAGGATATTACGAGATTCAGCCTCCTATTTTAATTAATGAGGAATCGGGTTTTGGGACAGGGCAATTGCCAGATAAAGAAGGCCAAATGTATGTAACGAAAGAAGAAGGTTTATTCTTAATTCCTACAGCTGAGGTGCCTATTACGAACTTATACCGCGATGTGATCGTGAATGAGAAAGAATTACCCATCAAAAACGTAGGGCATACGCCTTGTTTCCGTCGCGAAGCTGGATCTTGGGGTGCACACGTACGTGGTTTGAATCGCTTACATCAATTTGATAAAATTGAAATCGTTCAGATTCACAAACCGGAATCATCATACGCGGCTTTAGAGGAAATGTCATTACACGTGCAAGGTCTTTTGCAAAAATTAGGCTTGCATTACCGCGTTCTGCGCCTTTGTGGGGGAGATATGGGATTTGCCTCTGCGCTAACCTACGATATGGAAGCCTGGTCAGGCGCACAAAACCGCTGGTTAGAGGTTAGTTCCGTAAGTAATTTTGAGACTTTCCAAGCGAACCGCTTGAAGTTGAGAACTAAAGTGGATGGGAAATCGATCTTGTGCCATACCTTGAATGGATCGGCTTTGGCCTTACCTCGTATCGTGGCCTCAATTCTAGAAAATAATCAAGGGCCAGATGGAATTAAGATTCCGGAGGCATTAGTTCCTTATACGGGCTTTACCCACATTAACTAGAGCCCTTCTACACTCAATCGGAAACCCTCGCCGTGCAGATTCAACAGCTGGACGCGAGGGTCTTCTTTTAGCATTTTGCGCAACTTCGTCATATACACGTCCATACTGCGCGCATTGAAATAGGTATCATCTCCCCAAATCAATTTCAAAGCATAGCTTCTACTCACCGGACGGCCTAAATTTTCGCACAAGAGCTTCATTAATTCGTTCTCTTTAGGCGTAAACTTCAATTCCATATCTCCTATGCTCAAACGCATTTTGGCAGGAATATAGGTGTAATTTCCTAAGGCGATTTCGTCCGCTAAACTAGGTACGGATTTATCGGAATGGCTCCTGCGAAGAATGGCTTCCATTCTTGCGACGAGTACTTCCATCGAGAAAGGTTTGGTCAAATAATCATCGGCTCCTACTTTAAAACCATGAAGGGTATCTTCCTCCATCGATTTCGCGGTTAGGAATATGATGGGTACTTGTTGGTGGTTTGCCCGTATGTCTTTAGCCAAAGAAAACCCATCCTTCTTCGGCATCATCACGTCTAACAGGCATAAATCGAAGGAGCCTTTGACAAAAAGATCTAATGCTTCATCCCCATTCTGAGCCCAGGAAACATGGTATCCCTTCTTCTTCAAGAATTCAGTTAATAATAATCCCAAATTGGGATCATCTTCCGCGACTAAAATTTCAGGCGTTTTTGACATAGGGTAAATAGATTTCAAATGTACTTCCTTCTCCTAATTTACTTTTCACGTGCACTTTCCCTCCATGGGCTTCGACTATTTTTTTCACATAACTTAGGCCTAGACCAAAGCCCTTCACATTGTGCACATTGCCCGTAGGGACGCGATAGAAGGCATCAAAAATATTGCTTAAAGCCTCTTTAGGCATCCCTATTCCCTGATCTTTAACTTGGATGGAAATACCTTGACCTTGTTCTGTGACCTCGATTTCGATGTGCGGATTAGTAGGACTGTATTTAACCGCATTGTCAATTAAATTATTCAACACATTCGAAATATGTACCTCATCTACTTCCAAAATAGCAGGATGCTCACCTAAAAAGAGCTGCAAACTCCCATTCACGGAATGAATCAACGGTCCATTAATCTCGACCACTTGATGAATTAGCGCCGCCATATCCACCTTCTTCCGCTTTAAAGTGATCTCTTCGCGTTCCATTTGAGCGGTTTGTAAGACACGCTCCACTTGCTGACCTAAGCGGGTATTTTCATCTTTAATAATGCCCAAATAACGTAATAGCGACTCATTTTTTCTCGGTTTCAATTCCTCTTGCAGCAATTGCGTCGCCAACGAAATGGACGTAATCGGGGTTTTAAACTCATGCGTCATATTATTTATGAAGTCATTCTTCACTATCGCTAATTTCTTTTGTCTTAAAATGGTGAGCACCGCGAAGTAAAAACAGCCAATCATGACAAGCAATAATAAACCTGACCCAGCTAAACTCAAACCCATCGTTTGCCAGATAAAGGCCCCACTATCAGGGAAATAAATCTTCAATATGTTCTTAGACGGATGTAAATCATTGGGAAATAAGTCAGCTTCAAACAAAGCTTTTTGTTGCTTAATTTCAGGGGAGGACGTATAAGTCCAATTTTTAGGAGCACTTTGAATCCCAAAAGAATAGCCTAAATTCACCCCTTTATCAGCTAATTCTTTGCGAATCAAACTGTCGAGATAAGCCGGTTGAATTCTTTGCAGTATGGGTCTTTCTTTGAACAAAAAGTCAGAGAATACTTCTTTCGCTAATTGCGTCTTCTGTAATACTTTTTCTAAATCTTGTCGCTCGGATTTTTCTTTCGCTAATTGTGCTTGTGATTGCGCATTGCGATCCCCAAAATTTTGATTAGGGCGATTAGGGCGACGACGCATTTTATTGATGAACTTTTGCTGCTCCCTCTTCAGCATGCGATTCATCTCTTTTTCGACACGCATTCGCTGCCTAAACTCCTCTGGATCTTCATCTACCGTATATTCCTCGGTGACCTCCGCTAATTGTCCATTAGGAAGCATAAATGATTTGCGCACAAAAATGACATCTTGGCGGGGTGGTGTCAAAACCGGATGCTCCTCCTGCATGGCTGGTTCAATGAAAACAGGTGCTGGTTTTACTTTCGGTTTAGGGGCAGTGGCTATACTTTCGAATTTTTTTTGTCTTTCGGCTAAAACAACGAGTTCTTGTTTTTCTAATTTTCTAACCACCTGGTCGAGACTAGTGCGCACGTCTTTGGCAAAATTCTCCTGCTTCGTCTCCAGCATAAAACGCAACCAATACGCCTGAAACCCAATTAATCCTAAGAGGGCAAAAGACATCAAGGCAATCAATAAGCGTATTTTACGTTTCGACATAGGGTAAATAATTCCCTACAAATGTAAGGGATAAATAGCAGCCGCTCATCACATTAACACTCTTTAACATTTACGATTACGCTGCTTTTCGTAAGTTTGCACCGGATCAAAAACCAAAAATCATGAAATACCTATTCACCACCGCTTTAGCCATTTGTATATCCGCAGCTGCCTTTGCACAAGAGAAACAAGAAGCTACTGTTAAAATTGTCGTCATAGAGAACGGCAAAGAACGCATCATAGAGAAGAAATTTTCTGACTCAGATAAGGCAGATGCGGAAGTTAAAAAATTTAGTGACTCCTTAGAAATCAACGTAAATGCCTCGGGTGGTAAGAGAAAAATCATTCGCATGGATGTGAACAAAAGCCATTCACGCATGTCAGATCAACCGGGCAATGTCATCATCGAAAGAATTGAAGGTGGTGCGGAAGGTGGACCAGACAAACGTGTGATTATTCGCCGTGGCGGTCCAGGAATGGCGCCAGATAATGAAATCATGACTTTCTTAGGGAAGCAATCACCAATGCCTAATCAATTCAATATTGAATTAGATGGCCCAATGGGTAGACCGGGCATGAAAATGAAAGGCATGAGAAAAATGATGCAAGAGAAAGGTTCGAAAACCATCCAAGGTCTTTCAGGAAAACAAAATCAACCCTTCAATGGCAAATTAAATGTTCGCTTCAATGCGCCTTCAAAAGGAAATGTAAGCATTGCCGTTTCTGATGTAAACGGAAAAGAAATCGCAACAGAATCCGTAAAAGATTTCCAAGGCGAATATTTAGGTCAAATCGACTTAAAGAAAGCTGCAACAGGCGTGTATTTCTTACGCGTAACGCAAGGAAATGACGGCGCTGTTAGACGTGTAGAAATTAAATAATCCGCCTACCATTTGAGAACGAAAAAGCCTGGAGATTTTCCAGGCTTTTTTTATTTT
>CAMDSI010000047.1 GCA_945906915.1 Spirosoma fluviale
ATTCGCCGAGGGCGACATTTTGACTAAGCGACGAAGTCGCGACTAAGATGCAAAGCATCGACTAAGTCCGAAGGACGACTAAATCGCGAAGCGATGACTAAGTCACGAAGTGACGACCTGCCGCTCCGCGGCTCTAAACAACTCCTTCAACGGTTTGATCTGCCTACGCGAGATAGTCACTTGGTGATCGTTAACTAATTTGATAATTTTGTGAATATTAAAATCAATGGCCAGAATGGCATTCATGTTGACAATGGCAGATTTAGATGGACGTATAAAGCTATTAGCCAGGAGAAATTCCTCAAAGTATTTTAGCGTTCGACACGATATAATTCTGCTACCATCATTCATATGAAACTTAGAATAATTACCTTCTCCCTCGATGCGAAGGATATCTTTGATGCAGATAATCTGATCGCCTAATGAAAGCGTGCAGTTTTGTTCATTCTTAATTGTTACTGTCATAATAATAGTAGATCAGTTATCATTACAAATCTACGGCGCGTCAGCACAGATAAGGACAATAATTAGGTTATTTGCGTTATTGACTATTATTGATCCAAATTCGTCTATTAACCGGTTAATATATAATAGGTTACATATACTTTTTGTGGATAAATAGCTAAATAAGCTAACTAAAATAGAGGCATTAACTGGACTTTCACATACTATACGGTATAGAGGTAAGGGATTTTTTACTTAATTTTCGGATAATTAAATAGAACTATGAAGACAAGACGATTTGGCCGGACTAACTGGCAGGTAAGTGAAGTGGGATATGGCATGTGGGGATTAGCTGGATGGACTGGCTCTGATATTGAGGAAGTCAATAAGTCTTTGGACCGTTCGGTCGAGCTGGGATGTAATTTTTTTGACACCGCTTGGGGATATGCAGAAGGCAAGAGTGAGGAAATCTTGGGAGGGCTTTTGAGACGTCATAAGGAAACCACTCTATATGCTGCAACGAAGATTCCGCCCAAAAACTTTACCTGGCCATCTAAGCCTCATTTCAAAATAGAAGACTGTTTCCCGGCTGATCACATCGTGGAGTACACGGAGAAAAGTTTACGTAACCTAAAGGTGGAGCAAATTGATTTGCAACAGTTCCATGTGTGGGAAGATGCGTGGGCGGATCGCGATGAGTGGAAATTGGCGGTGGAGAAATTAACTAAAGAGGGAAAGGTCGCGCATTGGGGTGTATCGGTGAACCGTTGGGAGCCAAACAATTGCTTGCAGACCTTGGAAACCGGATTGATTTCTTCTGTGCAGGTGATATATAATATTTTTGACCAAAACCCCGAAGACCAATTATTCCCTCTTTGTAAGAAATTAGATGTGGGCGTGATTGCGCGTGTTCCTTTTGATGAGGGAAGTTTGACGGGTTTGATGACCTATGACACGACTTTCCCGGCGAATGATTGGCGTTCGACCTATTTCGTTCCGGAGAATTTGATATCGAGTGTGGATCACGCGAATGCATTGAAACCTTTGGTTCCGGAAGGAATGGATTTGCCGGAAATGGCATTACGTTTCATCCTTTCGAATCCGGATGTGGGCACGATCATTCCGGGTATGCGTAAAATCAAACACGTAGAAAGTAATACTGCGACCTCAGATGGTCGCGGATTAGCACCAGCATTAGTAGAGGAGTTGCGTGCGCACCGTTGGGAGCGTCAGCCTACTTCTTGGTCGCAGTAAAGAGTTCCTTTAAAGCGGCCTCTTCCCGGAACCCCGATGTTTTGGTTGTCATTTCTCCTTTAGAGAAGACGATGAAACTCGGGATTTCGTCTATTCCGTAGGCCTGCATGATGGCTTGGTTGCCGTCTGCTTCGACTTTCAAAACCATCACGCGACCTTTAAATTCTTCGGCTAGTTTATCGACTATGGGCATCATTTTAAGACAGGGCGCACACCATTTGGCATAAAAGTCAACTACGACTGCATCTGATGAAGCGACTTCTTTTTTGAAGTCGGCCAAATTCCAAGCCGCATCATGCTTGACATCGGGTACTCCCTCTAATGGTTTCATTCGTGTCGTCCATTTCAAATAGCCCCCTTTCATTTCCGTTACTTGAAAACCAGCCGCGCGCATTTGCTCTGCTGCCTGCGCGGAGCGTCCGCCGGAAAGGCAATAGATAAGGACTGGTTTGTCTTTAGCTAATTGAGCGACTTTGGTGCTGAAATCTGGGGAGCGGAAATCGATGTTCATCGCCTTTGGCAAATGTCCTCCTCCAAATTCCCCCGTAGTCCGAACGTCCAGCAAATAAGCGTTCGGCGTCTCTTTGATCTTCTTTTCGAAGGCATCAACGTCGATATTTTGGGCGAAAGTACTGAGGCTCAGTAGAGATACGAAGGCCATCATAAGGCAACTCGAAATACATTTTATCATCTGATAATACGGAATTAGGCAAAAAATCGTTAATTTGCAGTTCAATTTAGGCAATAATCTTAATTCTTTAATCAAAATAAATATAATACGATGAGTGCAATACAGTATGTACACGCAAGACAAATTTTAGATTCACGCGGAAACCCAACAATTGAGGTGGACATTAAGACCGAAGACGGTGCTTTTGGACGTGCAGCAGTTCCATCTGGAGCTTCTACAGGTATCCACGAGGCAGTAGAACTTCGTGATGAAGACAAATCAGTTTACGTAGGAAAAGGTGTTTTAAAAGCAGTTGAGAACGTAAATACGGCGATTGCAGAAGAACTTTGGGGTTTAGAAGTGTCTGAACAAAACATGATCGATAACATCATGATTGAATTAGACGGAACGCCAAACAAGAGTAAATTAGGGGCAAATGCGATTCTAGGCGTTTCTTTGGCAGTAGCAAAAGCAGCAGCACAAGAAGCAGGCTTATCTTTATACCGGTACATCGGTGGCGTTAACGCTAACACGTTACCAGTTCCGATGATGAACATCTTAAACGGAGGTTCTCACGCGGATAACTCGATTGACTTCCAAGAATTCATGGTAATGCCAGCGAAAGCTGAATCTTTCTCGCATGCATTACGTATGGGTACGGAAGTTTTCCACGCATTGAAAGGTGTGTTGAAGTCCAAAGGTTATTCTACTAACGTAGGTGATGAAGGTGGTTTTGCACCTAACATCAAGTCGAACGAAGAGGCCATCGAAATCGTATTGCAATCGATCGAAAAAGCAGGTTACAAGCCAGGCGAAGAAATCTTCATCGCAATGGATGCGGCTGCATCTGAATTCTACGATGAGAAAACAGGTCTTTACACATTCAAAAAGTCAGATGGAAAGCAATTAAACTCAATGGAGATGGCTGCTTACTGGAAGACTTGGGCTGACAAATACCCAATCATCTCGATTGAAGACGGTATGGCAGAAGACGATTGGGCAGGTTGGGCTGAGCAAACGAAATTGATTGGTTCTAAATGCCAGTTAGTAGGTGACGATTTATTCGTAACTAACGTGAAGCGTTTACAACAAGGTATCGACAAAGGCGTTGCAAACGCAGTTTTAGTAAAAGTTAATCAAATCGGTTCATTAACGGAGACGATTGATACGGTTAACCTAGCGAAACGCAACTCTTACAAAAACATCATGTCACACCGTTCAGGAGAGACAGAAGATGCTACAATCGCTGACTTAGCGGTAGCGTTGAACACAGGCCAAATCAAAACTGGTTCTGCATCTCGTTCTGACCGCATGGCTAAATACAACCAATTGCTTCGCATTGAGGAGGAATTAGGTGCTAACGCATATTTCCCAGGTTTGAATTTCTAATACTATGCTTGATCGTGTTAAGAGTTTATTTTTAGGGCCAAATCGTTTCTACTACATCTCCACCTGCGTTTTGTTTGTGTGGATGTTTGTACTAGACAATAATGATTTAACGGTTCAATATAGACTTTCTACCGAACTGGCAGACTTGAAGGCGGAACACGAATACTATCGGCACAAGTTAAAAGAGCTGAAAAAGGAGCGTGCTGCTGTGATGGGAAATCCAGCGTTATTAGAAAAATATGCTCGAGAGAAATATTTTATGAAGCGTCCGTCAGAGGATGTCTTCGTGATCGTTGATCAGGAGAATCAACCGATTGAGAAATAAAAGAAGCCCGGCGCATAGCGCTGGGCTTCTTTTATTTCAAAGAGCAAAGTTCAAAGAGCAAAGTTCAAAGAGGGCATTTATTGAATCTTCTGACTAAATCGCGAAGCGATGACTAAGTCCCTAAGGGACGACTTATTGACTCGCTGCATAGCAGCGTGATTATGCACTCTGCCTCTCCGTGCCCTAAACCCAATAATGTGTGAAATGGCGTCGTAAAGTATAAATAGTTTTTTGAGGAATTGACAGATGTTGTCAATACGCCAAAAAACCATTTAGTACTTTGAAAGTATTTTAACTCTTTTCTGCCCTAGGAGCGCCTCAAGGCCATATCTGACTAATTCTCTCCGGACTAAGCGACGCAGTCGCGACTAAGTCCCGCAGGGACGACTAAATCGCTTAGCGATGACTCCGACGCAGTCGGAATGACTTCTCGTCGACTTATTTTAATTTTCGCAGCGCGAAAATTAAAATAACGCCACCCCCGTCATCTCTTTCGGTTGAGCCACGCCCATCATTTTCAAGATCGTGGGAGACACATCCCCTAGTTTACCATCGCGAAGCGTAGGTTTGAAGTCATTGTCTACCAAAATACAAGGAACCAAATTTGTCGAATGCGCTGTATTAGGTGAGCCGTCTTCGTTCATCATCACATCCGCGTTACCGTGGTCAGCGATGATGATAAAGGAATAGCCGTGAGCTAAACCCGCTGTTACTACTGCCTCGGCGCAAGCGTCGACCGTTTCGACTGCCTTTACTACGGCAGAGAAAACCCCCGTGTGGCCTACCATATCAGGATTAGCGAAGTTCAAGCAGACGAAGTCTACCTCTTCTTTTTCTAATTCGGGGATCAACGCATCGCGAAGATCTGCGGCAGACATTTCGGGTTGAAGATCGTAGGTGGCGACTTTGGGGGAGTTGCGTAGGATGTTTTGTTGTCCTGTAAAAAGGGCCTCGCGACCACCGGAGAAGAAGAACGTAACGTGTGGGTATTTTTCGGTTTCGGCGATGCGAATTTGTTTTTTGCCGGCGCCCTCTAGGACCTCGCCCATGGTCATGGGAAGGTTGGAGTCGTTGAAGATGACGTGGACGTTTTGGAACTCTTTATCGTATTCCGTCATCGTCAAGTAGTACAAATTCATTTTGTGCATATTCTCCTCGTGGAAATCACGCTGTGTCAAAGCCTGCGTAATTTCGCGACCACGATCGGTGCGGAAGTTGAAGCAGATGACGACGTCGCCCTCTTGGATGTTGCCCAGGGGCAAACCAGCGGCATCCGTCATAATAATTGGGTGGATGAATTCGTCCGTTACACCCGCCGCGTAACTTTCTTCGATGGATTTCAGCACATCAGTTGAAGGATTTCCTTCGCCGTGGACCATGGCTTTGTAGGCCAAAGCTACCCTCTCCCAGCGATTATCGCGGTCCATCGCGTAGTAACGACCCGTTACTGAGGCGATTTGCGTGTTGGTTTTTAAGGTGTGTTGGTATAAATCGGTCATAAACTTTAGACCTGATTTGGGATCCGTATCGCGACCATCTGTGAAAGCGTGGACGAAAACTTTGCCCAAACCTGCTTCCGATGCTGTCGAAAGCAAGGATTTCAAGTGCTCGATGTGCGCGTGAACGCCGCCGTCGGACACGAGGCCCATGAAGTGAACGGACTTGTTGTTGGCTTTAGCATAGTCGAATGCTTTGGCTAATTCAGGCTCTTGGCCCAAGGTATTTTCTGTGACTGCTTTGTTGATGCGAACGAGGTTTTGGTAGACCACGCGGCCGGCACCTAAGTTCATGTGGCCTACTTCGGAGTTGCCCATTTGGCCCTCTGGTAAGCCCACTGCTAGGCCGGACGCCTCTAATTTTGAGTGCGCATATTTGCCGTAAAGCGAAGAAATAAATGGCGTTTTGGCCGCGTCGATTGCGGAAACTTTGGGGTTTGTTGCGATGCCCCAGCCATCTAAGATCATTAAAACTACTTTCTTATCCATCTTTTATTGTATTACATTTCACCACAAAATTACCCATTTCTAGGCAATTTGCCTAGATTCTATGGCTCATTTGTTCTGCCAAAACCTCCTTCACAAACGGCGAACGCAACGCCTCCAGCATCACGCCCTCGCCCACCATCCCGGTTACCCCGGTCACAATCACTTTGATTTGTGGAATTTCCATCGTAGAATTGAAAAAATATTAAACCTATGTCAACCTCCCGCCGCGATTTTATCGCCCTAGCCTCGACCTTGCCCTTTGCGGCAACCTCAGTTAACTCAACGAAAATGACCTTTATACATCATGTTCTTTTTTGGGCCAAAAACCCAACCTCCACCACCGAAACCGATCAACTCTTCCGCGCCCTCAAAGCTTTAGGAACTCTTCCGATGATCACTTCAGCCCACGTAGGCAAGCCCATCGTCACGGATTTTGACAAACCTGTAACAGAAGCAAGTTACACCTTTTCGGTGGTCCTAGTTTTCGACAGCGCCGAAAAAGAGAAAGAATACCTCTACCACCCACTTCACAAGAAGTTCATCGATGAGAACAAGCACCTTTGGGGAAAAGTTCAGGTGATTGATTCGCTTGCGTAGCAAGTCGCTTCGACGCAGTCGAAGTCATCGCTCTGCGATTTAGTCACGACTTTGTCGTTTAGTCGTCCTGCGGACTTAGTCAGTGGATTATTTTTTGATCAGCATCAGAACGATGCCTATTGTGATGGACATTTGACCGACCCAGAAAATAAACATCCATTTCAAATTGTCGGCTTTGAATTCAGAAATTGAATTTTCAAGTTTATTGATTTTTTCGGAGAGTTTTGTTTCTAATTTGTTTGTTCTATCAATACTATTTGAATCTATTTGATTCATTTTTTCAAAGAGACTTATTCCTAAGTTATTTGTTCGATCAATGCTATTTAAATCTAGAGTATTGATTTTTTCGGTGATTCCGAAAAGTTTTTGATCCAAGTATTCTTTTGTCACCAGATTTTCAAATCGGAGATCTTGCAGTTCGTGAATACTCGATACAAAGTCCATTGCGTCGGTGTCGTTTAGGTGCAATTTAGCACGAGCTAAATCGTATAATTTGATGTTTAGTGGTTGCATGGATAAATGTAGGCTTATTTAGCGGTTTAGCAACTTTAAAAACTGATAATTCTCCGCAGGAGAAAGTCGTCACTTTGTGACTCAGTCGACTACGTCTTAGTCGCTGCTTTGCAGCTTAGTTACCCTGCGGATTTGGACTTTGAACTTTGGACTTTGAATTTTGACAAAAACTGTCAATTCCTCAAAAAACCATTTATACTTTTCAACGCATTTCATCACAATAGTGCCATAAAAGCCCCGAAACGCACTTATCGCATTGAACGGCGCCCTAAAAGATACATCCCCACTGCGGAAACGATCAATAGCAGCACAGAAACCACATCTTGCCAGCGCAATAACTCGGGGCGTGCAAACAATAATGCCCACGAAGAGGCGGAGATCCCCGTAAAGACCGCTAAGAACGTTCTTGGTAACATTCCCAAAGTTCCAGCAGTAATAAAGGCGCGGAACGGAACGCCTACAAAGGCCATGATGGCGTTTGTGATGGCGAATGGGAAAATTGGAGAAAGCCGTGCGAGGAACACCCAAGAAAAGGAGGAAGACCGCACGTTCGCTAGGAAACTAGAAGGAACGCGCGACAGCAAAGCTGTCGCGCCGAATTTTTTGGCGAGAAAATAACCCAAAGCCGAAGCCGCCGAGTAGGCCAAAATCAACGGCAATAGCCCCGAAAAGCCATAAACGTAGCCCGTAAACAGGGCAAAAAACGTTGTAGGACACAGGGCCAGGCCCATAATCAAAGCTGCGCAAATCCAAAAAACTACCGACCCCAGCAGAGAAAACGTCGTAAAAAACGTAGGATTAGCCAGCGCATAGTAGCCCAAAAAGCCAGACGCCAGCAAGGGCAATAGGCCCATCCAAACGAGGTAGAGCGTTTCGTAAACGAGTTTTTTGTTCATAAAAGGGCCCCGCAAAGGGGGCAATTATCCCCCAAAGTTAATACCTTTGTACGCTTATGGAAATTGCGATCATAAAATACAATGCGGGGAATGTGGCGTCGGTGATGTACGCGTTGGATCGTATTGGTCAAAAATACCAACTGACAGATGACCATGAGCAGGTTAAAAAGGCCGACAAAGTGATTTTTCCGGGGGTGGGCGAGGCGAGTACGGCGATGGCTTATTTGAAAGAAAAGGGCCTTGACACATTGATAAAGGGGTTGAAGCAGCCGGTTTTGGCGACCTGCATCGGAATGCAATTGTTGTGCAAGCACTCGGAAGAGGGAAACACAGATTGCATTGGGGTGTTTGACGTGGAGGTGAAGAAGTTCATTAGTAAAGATTTGAAAATTCCACACGTGGGGTGGAATTCGATCGAGCAAAAAGGCGACAACCCTTTGATGAAAGGACTGAAAGAAGAAGAGTTCGTCTATTTCGTACACTCCTTTTATGCGCCAGTAAACGCTTATACGACAGCGGTTTGTGAGTACGAGCAGCCGTTTTCGGCGATGTTACAAAAGGATAATTTTTATGCCGCGCAGTTTCACGCGGAGATCAGTGGAAAGGCTGGCGAACAGATTTTGAAAAATTTCTTAGCACTCTAATATGTTTCAACTAATTCCGGCAATCGATCTGATAAATGGGCAATGCGTGCGATTGACTCAGGGGGATTATGGCCAAAAAACGGTCTATTCCGAAGACCCTTTGGAGATCGCCAAAGCCTTTGAAGGGGCCGGAATTCAGCGTTTGCACTTAGTGGATTTGGATGGGGCGAAGGCGAAGATGATTGTGAATGCGGCGGTTTTGGAACGAATTGCGTCGAATACGTCGCTGCATATTGATTTTGGCGGCGGGGTTCAGTCCGATGAGATGATTGATACGGCTTTTTCTGCGGGTGCCGCGCAGATTACCGCCGGCAGTATTGCCGTGCGTAATCCTGCGCTGGTCTGCGAATGGTTGCAGAAGTATGGGTCGGAGAAGATTATTTTGGGGGCGGATGCGCAGAATGAGATGATTGCGGTTTCGGGCTGGCAGGAGAATTCGAATATTTCGATTTTTGATTTTTTGGAAGATTATACCTCGAAAGGCGCGAAGTATGTGATTTCGACGGATGTCGCCAAAGATGGTTTGTTGCAAGGCCCCAGCTTCGATTTATATGAAAAAATTCAGGCTTCGAGCCCGTCGCTGAGCGTCATTGCGAGCGGTGGGGTGGCTTGTATGGAGGATTTAGTGCGCTTGCGGGAGATGAATTTGTTTGGGGTGATTGTGGGGAAAGCGTTTTATGAGGGTCGGATTAGTTTAGCTGATTTGGCCAAATTTTCAGCATCATGTTAACAAAGCGCATCATACCTTGTCTAGATATTAAAGAAGGGCGGACTGTGAAAGGGACGAACTTTGTAGACTTGCGCGACGCCGGAGATCCGGTGGAGTTGGGGGCACTTTATGCGCAGCAGGGGGCGGATGAGCTGGTTTTTTTAGATATTACGGCGACGGTTGATGACCGGAAGACGTTGGTGAATTTAGTGCGTGAAGTCGCTCGGCACGTGAATATTCCTTTTACCGTGGGCGGCGGAATTTCGTCCATTGCTGACGTATCGGCGTTGTTGAACGCCGGCGCGGACAAAGTGTCCATCAACTCGTCTGCGGTGCGCCGGCCAGAGCTGGTGGATGAACTGGCTTTGGCTTTTGGCTCCCAATGCATCATTGTCGCGATCGACACACGCTTTGAACCCGCCGCGGGCCTGGACTTCGTCCACACCCACGGCGGCAGACGCATCACCGAACTAAAAACCCTCGAATGGGCCCGCGAAGTAGAAAACCGCGGCGCCGGCGAAATATTATTAACCTCGATGGACGCGGATGGAACGAAAGCAGGCTTCGCCTGTGATTTAACCGCACTCATATCCTCAGCAGCCTCCATTCCCATTATTGCCTCTGGCGGAGCGGGAACGATGGAACATTTTACCGAAGTATTCACGACCGGCAAAGCAGACGCAGGCCTCGCCGCGAGTATATTTCACTTTAAAGAAATTGAAATTTTGGCATTGAAGAATTACCTTGCATCCCAAGGCATCCCGATGCGCATTTAACAGAAATATGTCCAAGCAACCCGATTTTTCCAAAGGCCTCGTGCCCGCCATCATCCAAGATGCCAGCACCCGTACCGTTTTGATGTTAGGCTACATGAATGAGGAAGCCTATGCGAAGACCGTTGCTGAGTCTCGCGTGACCTTTTTCAGCCGCTCGAAGAACCGTCTTTGGACTAAAGGCGAAGAATCAGGCAACTTCCTAGATGTAGTCAGCCTTTCGATTGATTGCGACGCAGACACAATTTTAATTCAGGCCAAACCTGCCGGCCCCACTTGCCACACCGGAGCAGATACCTGTTTCGATGAGTCAAACGCGGACAACGCCGCTTGGTTAGATCAATTAAAACATGTTATCCGTAGCCGCAAAGACGCATCTTCTTCCTCTTCTTATACAGCCTCTCTATTTCAATTAGGCACTCATAAGATTGCCCAAAAAGTAGGAGAAGAGGCCGTCGAGCTCGTTATTGAAGCTTTAATGCAAAACGATGAGCTCTTCAAAGGAGAAGCGGCGGATTTAATTTTCCACCTATTAGTCTTATTAGAAGACCGCGGAATCGATTTAAGCGAAATCATCGCCGTTCTTCAATCTCGTCACGCTGCTAAATAAATTATTATGATAGGATTCATCATTCGTTACATCATTATCGCTGGGGTCGTATTAGTAATCCCGCGTTATTTAAAGGGAATAACGGTAGACGGTTATACGACTGCTTTGTTGGTCGCATTAGCGATGGGTTTTGTGAATTCTTTTATCAAGCCGGTGCTGAAGATCATTAGCTTCCCTATTACTTTTGTGACTTTAGGGTTATTTTCCTTAGTGATCTCTGTAGGCCTAGTCTATCTAGTCGCTGCCTATGTGCCAGGATTTGCGGTAACTGGGTTTATTGCACCGTTGATTTTTAGCTTTCTTGTGTCGCTGTCCACTTCTTTTGTGGGGTTATTCACGAAATAAGGCTCTGGGGCTAGTTTTTGCGATATTTTGGCGACGCGTGTAGCTAGCTTTTTCAGGAATTGACACATTCTGTCAATACTTGAAATTCGCATATATAGAAGGCCGGGATTTCATCTATTCCTCAAATCATTCAGGAACCTCCTCGCGTCAAAAATTAGATTTTTGGTCGAAACGGGGGCTACGATGACTGATTCGCAATAGATTTCATGCTCTTTTTCGGTGATGGTAATGGTCACTTTGGTGAATTTGTAAGGTCCCATGTGGCCGTTGTAGAAAAGGAGGGGATCTTTTGGTCTGAAGAAATTCATAGGTTTTTTATTTAGTGGTTAAAGGTGCCGTGGCGGCGGTATTGAAAGCGTATGAGGTTTACGACCTGGGTGGGGTCGTAGGTGAAGGGGGCTTGGATGTGTAGTTTTCGGATTAATTTATGTTCGAGGCCGGTTTTTCTGCCGATGAGGTAGGCGTCTAGGTCTTTGGAACAAAAGGGCAAAGCTTCTAAAGCTAGTAATTCGTAGCCCGCGATGGAGCGTTTTATGCGTTCCCGCATCCAGAAAACGCAAAGTTCGCGCGCGTTTACGTCGTGGTAATGGGCAAAAATGATGACGAGGTCAAGATCTGGGATGCGACTGCCGTTTTCGTATTTGCTCAAAAGCCCGGCGTCGATCCCGAGATCCTGCGCCATCACGTGCAGCGGAACGGCACGGATGAGCTTCAGGTATCTAGAGAAGTGGTTAAACATATTGATTAGTGGTTTGGTGTTCCAAATGTATTCCCTCCAATCCCCCTAACCTAACAGCTTACTGATAATGTGAAATCAGAGCTTGATAATTATTACTAATCGGTCTATTGGATTCATTTTTTGTTGATAAATAGGTAGATAATTCGTTTAGAGGTAGCTAAGCCATTATTGATATAACACGCGCTGTACTGTATAAGCCATTTTGAGGTATTGACAGTTTGTGTCAATAGCTCAAAAAACCATTTGTAGAAATGCGACGATATTCAATCAAAACCGGCAATGGAGTTAATTGAGCCAGAATGTCTATGGAAATGGCGGCGATTGTGATATTTTCTGTATTTTTAGGAAGAAATTGAGAATACGATATGCAAGAGTTCGATAATAATAAGGTGCCGGTTAAGAAGTTGTGGCAGGTGATTGTGGCGTCGAGTGTGGGGACGGTGATTGAGTGGTATGA
>CAMDSI010000048.1 GCA_945906915.1 Spirosoma fluviale
GCTATACTAAAACAGAGGCTAGCTATGACGGCTTAGAAGAATTAGTCAAATGTCCGTATTTAGGTGGTCTAAATGCAAGAAAACGGCTATCTTTGTAAAATGTTATCAATATCTAATTTAAACTTCTATTTCGGAAGTCGCGCCTTGTACGAAGGGGCAAGTTTACACATCAAGCCTAGGACTAAAATCGGTTTAATCGGTGCCAACGGAACCGGTAAATCTACTTTATTGCGTCTCATTTCAGGAGAATATACCCCAGATGGAGGAACTATTTCTAAATCCGGGGATTGTACCATCGGCTTTTTAAATCAAGATTTATTGTCTTATCAAACAGACGATAGTATCTTAAATGTGGCGATGCAGGCTTTTGATAAGCAATTAGAGTTACAACATGATATTGATAAGGTACTTCATAAAATGGAAACGAATTATGAAGACAAAGACATTGATGTATTAGCAAAACTTCAAGAGGATTTTGAGCGATTAGACGGTTATACCATTCAATCACGTACAGAAGAAATTCTGGAGGGTTTAGGATTTAGTACAGATGATTTAGGTCGTCCCTTAAAGTTATTTTCTGGAGGATGGCGTATGCGGGTTATGTTAGCTAAGCTTTTATTGCAAAAGCCTGCCTTGCTCCTTCTGGATGAGCCGACTAACCACTTGGACTTACCTTCCATCGAATGGGTTGAAAAATATATACACGATTATGAGGGTTCCATCGTGGTCGTTTCTCACGATCGTTATTTCTTAGATAGAACCATTGATAGTATTGCCGAAGTTTCTGGCTCTAAAATCACCTTATATCCAGGCAATTATTCTTTCTATATGGAGGAAAAAGCGTTACGAAATGAAATTCAAAAAGGAGCATTTGAAAATCAGCAATCCCAAATTCGTCAAACGGAGAAATTTATTCAACGCTTTAAAGCCAAAGCCTCTAAGGCAAAGCAAGTGCAATCCCGCGTTAAAGCTCTGGATCGCATCGATATGATAGATGAGGTAGTGGATGAAAAAGCAAAAGTGAATTTCAAATTTAATTTTGGGACAGAACCTGGTCGTTTTATCTTGTTTTTAGAACATATTTCGAAGGCTTTTGGAGAAAAAGTTATTTTAAAGAATACCTCCGCAACAATTAATAGAGGGGATAAAATTGCGTTAATCGGCGCCAATGGAAAGGGTAAATCCACCCTACTCCGAATTATTTCTGGAACCGAAAAAATACAAGGAGAAAGACGGACAGGTCATAATGTCATCGAATCCTTCTTCGCACAACATCAATTAGAGAGTTTAACAGTAGAAAACTCGTTAATTGATGAATTAAAAGCAACAGGAACGGCTAAGACCGAAATGGAATTGCGCTCCGTTTTAGGCTGTTTCTTATTCTCAGGTGAAGAAGTATTTAAAAAGATCAAAGTACTGTCAGGGGGAGAAAAATCCCGCGTTGCTTTGGCCAAAGTATTAATCTCCGAAGCTAACTTCCTCTTACTCGATGAGCCTACCAATCACTTGGATATGCAATCGGTTAATATCTTAATTCAGGCATTACAACAATACGAAGGCACGTATGTAGTCGTATCCCACGATCGTTATTTTGTAAGTAACATTGCAAACAAAATTTGGTATATCGAAGATCATGAAATCAAGGAATATCCTGGATCGTTCGATGAATACGAAACATGGATGGCGTCCAGAGAATCAGCCAGACCAGCAGCTGTAAAATCTAACGCAAAACCGAAAGCCGAATTAGCTCCTGTAGAGACAAAGTCCCCAAATCAAGCCAAACAAATTGAAAAATTAGAGGCAGAAATAATAGAGATAGAAAATAATATATCTGCTATTGAGTTACAAATGATTGAATTAGCTAATCAGGCTGATTATGCAGGATTAAAAGCGTTGGAAACATCGATGGCAACCGAAAAGGAAAAATTAGCTGCGACTACATCCTCCTGGGAAGCATTAATCTAAATCGTATGAAGACCTATTTTTCGCTTTTGCTGATTTTAAGTCTTCCATTTTGTGCACATAGCCAAATACAATCACGGATTCATCATCCGAATATTAAGACAGCTTTAATTAAAACTGAGGCTGTTTTTGTGCATCCCAATGTCGTTTTAAACTTAGGGTCTGAGAATAAATCTAGTCTTCAATTTGATGATTTAGCCCTAAATTATCCCAATTATTACTTTAGACTCCTACATTGTCAAGCGGATTGGAATCCATCTCCTTTAGCAGATCTAGAATATTTGCAAGATTTCAATGATTTTCCTCTCAGAAATCCAGAATCATCCATAGGTACAAAAGTCCCCTATATTCATTATTCAGTGCCTATCCCTTCCGTTAAAGTAAGTGGCAATTATATAGCGATGGTCTATAACAAACGAAATAAACGAGATACTGTTCTTTGTGTGCGTTTCTCAGTGGCGGAACAAGTAATTACGGCCGCCACTTCTTTTTCTTACGCTAAAACAAACAATTTACGGGCAAGCCATCAAAGCATTGATTTTAAATTACATATCCCACCTAGTCTAAACTTCACGGGTGATGATCAACTTAAAATTCAATTACGTCAAAACCACCAATCCCATAATCTGTTACATCATTTACCTCCTGGCCAATTTAATAGCCAAGAAAATAGCCTCGTTTTCCCATTTTTTAATCAGGAGAATGCCATAGCAGGAACGAATGAATTCCGAATCATTGACCTTCGAAGCTCACAACAAAAATTAAGTTTCGTGGATCATATAGAAACAGGAGAAAAAATAAACCGAATCAATACCCAAATAGAACAAGCACAAGGATTGTATTCCTATATCCAAAGAAATGATTTGAATGGTTCTTATGTAATTGAATCCTACGAAAATCGAGAAAATTCCCTACAAGCGGATTATATTGAATGTACATTTCGATTAAAGCCCGTGGAGACTAAAGATGAAATTTACCTGATTGGCGGTTTTAATGATTACAAAATGTCCTCCCTATTACAAATAAATAAAGAGACTGGATTTCTTGAAAATACACAAATGTTGAAACAGGGTATTTATAATTACCAGTTTAAAAGCAAAAATCCCTCTAACAACACATTAGAGGGAAATTATTCTCAAACTGAAAATGTATACGAGCTTCTTGTATTCTATCAAAAACCTGGCACACGGTATGATGCGCTGGTGGGGTATACTTCGCTAGTCAGTATCCAGTAGTCAGTAAACAGTATCCAGTAGACAGTAAACAGAAAAAAGTATCCAGTAGACAGTAAACAGTATCCAGTATCCAGTAGACAGTAAACAGTATCCAGTAATCAGTAGTCAGTTCTGCTATACATTAAATCTGAAGTGCATAATGTCACCATCCGCTACTATATAATCTTTACCTTCTACGCTTAACTTGCCCGCATCCTTACAACCCGCTTCCGTTTTATATGCCACATAATCGGCAAGTTTAATCACCTCAGCCCTAATAAATCCACGTTCAAAATCCGTGTGAATAACACCTGCCGCTGCTGGAGCTTTCCAACCTTTTTGAATCGTCCAGGCTCTCACCTCTTGCACACCCGCAGTGAAATAAGTAATCAGATTTAATAAATGATATGAACTTCGAATTAATTTACTTAACCCAGATTCTTTTAAACCATATTCTTCTAGAAACATGGCACGATCATCCATATCCTCCATTTCGGCAATTTGCGCTTCTAAAGCTGCGCAAACTACAACCACTTCCGCATTTTCAGGTGCGACATTAGCTTTCAATTCATCTACAAATTGATTACCACCTGCTGAAATAGAAGCTTCATCTACATTAGCCACATATATAACTGGCTTGTCAGTCAATAAATATAAATCACCAATAGCGGCTTGACGAAGATCATCATCCATAACAACCGTACGAGCCGAATTACCTTTTTCTAAAGCAGATTTAAATTGAAGCAAAGCAGCTAATTCAGCCTTCGCTTTTGCATCCCCTGCTTTTGCAGCTCGTTCCGTCTTAGAAATCTTTTTATCTACTGAGTCTAAATCCTTTATCTGAAGTTCAAAATCAATAATTTCTTTATCACTTACCGGATTAACACGTCCTTCAACGTGAATAATATTTTCATCTTCAAAACAACGTACGACGTGAATGATGGCATCCACTTCTCTAATATTTGCTAGAAATTTATTCCCCAAACCTGCTCCTGTTGAAGCTCCCTTCACTAATCCAGCAATATCTGTAAACTCAATCACCGTAGGCAAAATGCGATTCGGCTTTACTAATTCAGCTAAAATATTTAAACGATCGTCCGGTACTGTAACGATACCCACATTCGGTTCGATCGTACAAAAAGGATAATTAGCCGCTTCTGCTTTATTAGAAGAAATAGCACTAAATAAAGTTGATTTACCTACATTAGGCAATCCCACAATTCCACAAGTTAATCCCATAGTAATTTTAAAAATGAAAGGACAAAAGTACGGCTAAAAATCAAAAAGCCCCTGATTTCTCAGAGGCTTTTTCAAATATTTTAAGAGAGCACTATTCCCATTTTAAATCTGTTCCACCAAACTCATCTTCATCCCGGTTAAACGAGGTAAAATCAACGTCTGGCATTAATTCAGTCTTCACATGATTAACGGCCTCGTTTAAACCTTCGATAAACTTATCAAAATCCTCTTTGTATAAGAACATCTTGTGCTTTTCATATACGACACCGTCTTCTTTTTGATGACGACGACTTTCTGTTATCGTAATGTAATAATCTTGAGAACGGGTCGACTTCACATCAAAAAAATAAGTTCTCTTTCCTGCCCGAATACGCTTGGAAAATAACTCTTCTCTATCTCTTTCTTCCACTGATTTTTAAATTATAGTTTCACAATGTGTAAATCTACTATTTATTCTGATTCACTCAAAAAAAATCGAAAAATTTAAGCAAAGCACCTCATTACCCACATTTTTTTATCCCGAATTAAAACTACATCTTTACTATCATCATCTAAATTTCTAATGATAAAAATACCATCAATAGTTCTATTGATATGCACATTTTTATCCCTAAATGCTTTCTCACAAGATTTAGGATATGAAAAAATAGGAATTGCATCGTTCTATGCCAACTCCTTTTACGGGAAAAAAACAGCTAGTGGTGAGCGATTAAAAAAAATTACCTTAACAGCAGCTCACAAGAAGTTCCCATTCAATACGTTAGTTGAAGTAACCAATTTAGCCAATCGCAGAAGCGTAATTGTACGAATAAATGACAGAGGACCTTATCGAAAAGGAAGAGTCATTGATTTATCAGAAGCTGCGGCTAAAAAATTAAACTTAAAGAAAATAGGACTTGTTAAAGTTAAGATCAAGATCGTTGGATTTGAGAATGAATTAATGCTCATTCCCTATCAGAAACTTTCGCTGGTCAGTAATCCTAAATTTAGCAGGAACTTCTACCAAAAATCGCGTCTGAAATACAAGACACATTATAAGATGAAGAAGAACGTAAAACACAAAAAGTACATCAATAAAAAATATATTAAACGATAGTTCTACTTACGCTTGTTCTCTAAATACTGAATAAATTCTTTTAAATTCTCGACAGGAATACGCTTACCCACAATTTTCTTTTGTTGATCTAAAACATAAACTACCGGCGTAGAATAGACATCAAAGGTATTCTTAAAATCAGTATAGTATTCTTCTTTACCAGTCTGGGGATTAATGTGAATATCAATCCCATTTACCCAGGAACCTATTTTAAACTCAGCAATAAATTTCTTCCAAGCTTGTTTATCGCGAACAATAGAGCTCGCTACTACGCCTATATTTTTAGATTTGAAATAATCATTTAATGCAAACAACTTAGGAGTCTCTTCCTTGCAGTGACTGCAATCCGGATCATAAATGAAGACAACGGTATATTTAAACGGCAAAGTAGCGATGTTTAATTCCTTACCTGAAACATCAGTCAAATTCATCTTAGGAAAAGGTTTTCCTAGCAACAAGGGCTTAATAATAGCTAACCTTTCTTTCATTCGACGTACCGTACTCGAATCCCATAAGGCTGGCTCCCCGATATAATATTTCTCAGCCAGATGTACAAAGGCACCCTCTGTACCTAATATGGGATTATTCTCGTAGGTACTTGCAATTTTATAAATGATATAGCGTCGAATATCGGTGTCCTTTGCTTTGGCCAAAATAAGATCAGATTCCCTTGCTATCGAATCCGGATCTTGAACAACTAAATCTTTAAAAAACCGCTCTAATTTTCTCTGAAGAAAGGGTGTTCTCACCATTCGCTCATCTGCTAAATCTAAGCCATCAAAATAGTGTTTCTTATAATATTGATATTGATACATTTGCATTTTAGTGGTATCAGCTTTCGATTTTAACGTGCCCGTATACACTGGAATTTCTGGATCAAAAGAGGATTCAATTAACTTAGAAACAAATAGTGTAGCATTTTCGGTCTTCCATTGTTTTTGAAAAACCTGAATTTCTTTACTCACACTTTGCTTCTGTGTAAGAGCTAAATTAGGTTGATTTATAGCTGTATATAGATCATTCATCTTTCGCTGAAATGCATAAAATGCGGTATTCTCGGATGAATTAACGAAAGTAATGGACTTTAAAATATCAGTAGTATCAAGTGAAAAAGAAAAATTAGCATCCTCCATTACCACATCGATATACTTAGATTTGAGAAACGATATCAGGTATAAACCTTTAGGTAATGACTCATTGCCCTTAAATTGAAATTCACCTGATTCATTCGCCAGTACTGTATCTTTTATGACTTGTTGGTTATAGCCAAAATAATGAGCTAAATAAACTTCCGATTTAGACAAACCGGCAATTTTTCCCTTAATATCATACTGTGCGAACGAACACGTACCGAATAATAAAATAAAAACAAGAGAACCGACTACTTTCATAAGATTAGAATAAATTTGTGTCTACACTATCAAATTTACGATGTTTTTTATCCTTTCTAAAATACTTGACTTTTTACTTCAACCAATTTGCTGGATATTCATTCTACTCGGCTTTGCCTACTTTAGTCGCTTTTCAAAACGATTTATTGCTATAAGCGTAGGCATATTATTGCTATTCAGCAATGGTTGGTTCGTTAATCAATGTTATTTAGCCTATGAAAGCCCACAAACCTCATTAAAGCAATCCTACCAATGGTGTATAATCCTAGGTGGTGGAATGATGCGATCAGGCGAAGGTTATAGAACAGGGGAAACAGCCGATCGATTTGTTCAGCCTTTATTACTTTACAAAAAAGGCTTAGTGAAAAAACTGATCATCACAGGGGGGAATGTCAATATTAAAGGCTTGAAAATCGATGATACACAAGAAAGTAAAAAAGTAAAAGAAGTATTAATCAAAATGGGCGTAGCTGAAAAAGATATTTACGTAGAAGGAGAGGCACGAAATACGCACGAAAATGCGGTATTTACCAAGCAAATGTTAAAACCATTTTTGGCAGAAAAAATATTATTAGTTACATCTGCGATGCATATGCCTCGAGCGAAGGCTTGCTATCTAAAAGAAGGTTTCTTAGTAGATGATTTTCCTGCAGATATAAAGAAAAAGGATACCCCTTCAGGTATCCTCGATCTATTCATACCACAAGAACGAAACCTGACTAAATTCGCTGAATTAATCAGGGAGATCGCTGGTTACGTTATTTACAAGCTGGTCGGTTTTGCCTAAGTAGACAAAATTTCCACCATCCGAAATAAATCTTCTGAAACAGGTTTCTTCTTTGTAATCGTATCATGGAAAGGTGTATAAATCAATTGATTATTTACAACACCAGCCATTACGTTTTTCTCTCCACGTAATAGACCTTCTAAAGCTCCTAAACCTAATCTACTAGCTAAAATACGATCAGATGCGGTAGGAATTCCACCACGTTGAATGTGTCCTAAAGTAGTTACGCGAATATCTAAATTTTCGCCCATCTTGTCTTTAATCTTCTTAGCTACAATTTGCGCATTACCTTCTTCATCCCCCTCAGCTACAATCACAATGGAGGACGATTTTTTCTTGTCAAATCCTTTTTGAAGAATAGCTGTTATATCGTCCACTGAAGTTAAATTCTCTGGAATCATAACAGACTCAGCTCCACCTGCAATCGCACATTGTATCGCAATATATCCGGAATCACGACCCATAACTTCAATAAAGAAGACGCGATCATGTGAGTCGGCCGTATCCCGAATTTTATCCACTGCATCAAGCGCTGTGTTTACGGCTGTATCAAAACCAATTGTATAATCCGTACCGTATAAATCATTATCAATCGTGCCAGGAGCACCTACCGTAGGTATTTTAAATTCATTATAAAATATCTCAGCTCCAGTGAAAGTACCATTACCACCTATCGCAACTAATCCCTCAATACCAAATTCCTGTAATTTATCGTACGCTTTTTGACGACCCTCAGTGGTCATAAATTCCTTAGAACGAGCTGATTTCAAAATTGTCCCACCACGTTGGATAATATTACTAACTGATTGGGAATTCAAAGGAATAATATCCCCTTTAATCATTCCATTATATCCTCGGACAATTCCAAAAACTTCAACCTCATGGTAAGCAGCTCCACGAACAATTGCACGAATACATGCATTCATTCCTGGTGCATCTCCACCTGAGGTAAATACGGCTATTTTCTTCATCTCTTGTATATTAAAATTTCTTAGACCTCTTAATCATTCAAAAATACAATCTTTCTGTCTTTTTACCTTCATTTTTTCTATTTAAAAAGCAATAAAAACGTAAATTTGGGAAGATCAAATTAAATTTTATTCCGCATATGAACGCAAATGAATTTTTATACGCTTATTTAAATAATGCGTCCCCTACCGGATTTGAGGCGAGTGGCCAAAAAATTTGGTTAGATTATATTCAACCTTTCATCGACGAAAAAATCATAGATACCTATGGTACCGCAGTAGGTGTTATAAATCCGGGGCAGCCATATAAAGTAGTCATCGAAGCTCATGCGGATGAAATCTCATGGTTTATCAATTATATTGATGATAATGGTTATTTGTTCTTGCGCCGCAATGGAGGTTCAGATGCCTTAATTGCACCCTCTATGCGGGCAAATATTCATACGAAAGATAAGGTAGTTAAAGGTATTTTTGGCTGGCCCGCGATTCACGTTCGGGATATTGCCAAAGATAAAGCTCCAGCCATCGCTGACATATTCATCGATTGTGGCGCTGCCAATAAGAAGGAAGTGGAAGAAATGGGCATCCACGTAGGAACGGTTGTTACATTTGAAGATGGGTTAATGGAATTAAACGGCAAATACTTAGTAGGTCGTGCTTTAGATAATCGCATCGGGGGTTATATGATTGCCGAAGTGGCTAGAAGGCTAAAAGAGAATAAGGAAAAATTGCCTTTTACTCTTTATGTAGTCAATTCCGTTCAAGAAGAAATTGGATTACGTGGGGCGGAGATGATTGTTCGTCGATTAAAGCCAGATTTAGCTTTTATCACCGATGTAACTCACGATACGCAATCACCCATGTATAATAAGAAAACGCAAGGTGATATGTCTTGCGGAAAAGGCCCCGTTATTTGTTATGGTCCCGCTGTTCAAAATAATGTACGCGATTTCATCATCGATGTGGCGACAGAAAATAAGATTGATTTCCAAAGACAAGCCGTATCTCGTTCTACAGGAACTGATACAGATTCCTTTGCCTATGCAACCGAAGGTGTGGCTTCCGCGCTAATCAGCTTGCCCTTAAAATATATGCACACAACCGTAGAAACCATCGCTAAGGATGACATGAATGCGGTGATTGATTTGATCTACAACTGCTTGTTGAAGGTGAAGGGTGGGGAGGATTGGCGGTATTTTAATTAACAGTCAGTATCTAGTAGACAGTAACCAGTAGATAATAGATTAGAGCGTAAAGAGTAGAGATGGTATAAATTTCTCTACTCTTATTTTTTGTCCACTGTCCACTGGTTACTGACTACTATCTACTGTCTACTGAATCTTTAAATAGCGCGAAAAGAATTCATACGTCCTCAACATCTGATCAATACGCTGGCGGTTATTACCTGAACGCGTTAATTCATGTGTACCACCCGGATGACGAACATACTCCACATCGCGTCCTAATACTTTTAGACTTTTATAAAGCATCTCGCCTTGAATAACCCCTGTCCGCAAATCATTTTCTCCGTGGAAAATGATAAGAGGAGTTTTGATGTTTTGAACATAGCTATAAGGTGATTCACGATCAAGAATTGCTTTAGTAGCTTTTTCCCACGGATATCCACCAAAATAATTTGGCACCAAGCGCCATGCATTACCTTCACCCATAAAGGTTGATAATTCATACACGCCTCTTTGAGCACAGGCCACTTTAAATCGATTGGTATGGCCCACAATCCAAGCGACTAGATAACCGGCATAAGAACCTCCCGTTACAGCTAGTTGTGTGGTATCTGCCCAACCCTCAGCAATCGTTAAATCTAATGCCTTCATCACATCTGAGGTAGGTCCTGAACCCCAATCCTTTACATTGGCAGCTAGGAATTCGGATCCATATCCTCCAGAACCCCTTGGATTTGCGTAAACAACGCCCATTCCTTTCGCGGCATAATATTGGAATTCGTGCCACATACTCGCTTCACCTGTTCCCCACATCGCTGAGGGTCCCCCATGAATATTTAAAACTAAGGGATATTTTTTTCCTGCTTCGAATGCCGTTGGCTTCATGACCCAGTAGTCAATTTTTTGTCCTTTTGAATTCGTAAAAGTATGTTTCAAAGGTTTAACAATTTCTTTGTTCGCTAACCAATTGGTATTCAAGGAGGTGAACGTTCTCACTGAATCGGCAGATTGCTGGTAGATTTCGGATGGATTCTCTATACCTGTCTTGGCATAAACAAAACCCGTAATAGTTATATCAAACCCCAAAATACCTGTCTTAAGGTCCGTAATTTGCTTCACTTGCTTAGACGCTATATCAAAAGAATAAATCGGTGCACCACCCTGATCTTGAGCCGTAAAATAGAGCTTAGTTTCATCGGAAGACCATTTTACCTGAGTAATAACTCGATCAAAAGGAACCTTAATGATTAAAGCAGGATTTGTATGCGAGATTATTTGTAAGGAAGCATTCTGAACTCCCGTTGACTTGGCTTCTTGAAAAGCCATCCATTTTTCGGATGGAGATAAAGTTAAATTGGACATTCGGTATCCAGATTTTTGGTAGATAACTTTTGAATCAAATCCAATATAAGAATCTAGAACCTTATCTGGGTGAATCAGAGAATCCGCTGGAACGATACCATAAATGCCCTCCGCTCCTATCTCAAAATCAGACCAACGCTGAAAAGGGTTATTCACTAATTCAGTCTTCCCTACTAAATTAGTCTTAAATAATGCCGGTATTGGTAATTCAGCCGTCGTCGTACTTTCTTCTTGAAAATTCAATCGATTAATTACTTTAGCTTTTTTATCTACCTCATTTTGGGCTAAATAGGTGCGCACTTCATCGATAGATCCGTTTGGATTTGCTTTCGCTTTTTTCGCTATGCCCGTTAGCATAGGTTTCTCTATTGTCCAGGTAGGTACTAAACCTTTTTTATTATAGACTGAGTCCGTTAAAAATTCTTTCACCGTAAACGAGGCTTGAAAATAAATTTCTTTACCTGAGGCAGCCCACACGGGATTGGATACCGAAAATGGTAAACTAGTAATAGCTTGCGGTTCCCCTCCTGCCAGATCAAGCACATATACCTGAGACTTAATTCCCATATCTCGCGCAAAGCTAATTTTAGTTCCATCAGGATTCCAAGAGGGAGATGAAATCGAATTCTTTCCTGAAGTCAAAGCACGCGTTTCTCCTGTTATAAGATTACCGAGATGCAAGTGTGTTTGATAGACAAAGTCCCCTTTTTTTTCTGGATCATCTACTATAGACGTAACCGTATAGATAAATTGTGAACCTTTGGGAGAAACCTGGGGCCTTCCTGCCGTTTTAATTTTGAGCAAATCGGTGACTAGGATTTTCTCTTTGGGACTTTGGCAAAAAACAGAAAAGGAAATAAGTAAAAAAAATAGGTGTTTCATAGAGGAAATATCTTGTTAAAAAAAATGCTCAGCATCCGAAGACACTGAGCATAAAAATACAAGTTAATTCGATTAAATCAATTTCAAAATCTCTTCACCGATCGCATCAGTACCTAAAATCATAGATTTATCTGTAGACGCATCAGCGATATCACCCGTTCGGTAACCTTTCTTTAAAACTTGGTCCACCGCATTAATAACCACTTCGGATTCGGCTTTCATACCAAAAGAAATATCTAATAATAGGGCAAC
>CAMDSI010000049.1 GCA_945906915.1 Spirosoma fluviale
GGAAGTGGTAAGTCACGTGAGTTTACACGAACCACGGGCGCATCTAAATAATCAAATGCCCAACGCTGTAAGTGGTACGCAATTTCAGATGAAATCGCAGATAAAGGATTCGCTTCCTCCACTACAACACAACGATTTGTTTTCTTAACAGATTCAACCACTGTGATATAATCAATCGGACGAACCGAACGTAAATCAATTACTTCGCAAGAGATTCCTTGTTTCTCTAATTCCTCTACTGCAGGCATCACCACACGAGAAAGCATTTTACCAAAGGTAACAATCGTTACCGTAGAACCTGGCTTCACGATATTTGCCTTACCAATAGGGATTAAGTATTCTCCATCTGGTACTAAACCTTTGTCCCCATACATCACCTCAGATTCCATAAAGATCACCGGATCGTTATCACGAATCGCTGATTTAAGTAAACCTTTCGCATCTGCTGGATTCGAAGGAACCACCACTTTTAAACCGGGTGTGTTCGCAAACCAGTTCTCGAAGTTAGACGAGTGTTGAGATGATAATTGACCTGCATTTCCCGTAGGACCACGGAAGACGATAGGGCAAAAATATTGTCCACCGGACATAGACATCAATTTAGATGCTGAGTTGATAATTTGATCAATCGCAACTAAAGAGAAGTTGAAAGTCATAAATTCTACAATGGGACGAAGACCATTTGCTGATGCGCCTACGGCAATACCACCAAAACCTAATTCAGCAATCGGCGTATCAATTACGCGCTCAGGACCGAATTCGTCTAACATTCCTTGCGAAACTTTGTAGGCACCGTTGTATTCTGCCACTTCTTCACCCATTAAAAAAACGGATGCATCACGTCGCATTTCCTCATTCATCGCCTCACGTAAGGCTTCTCTATACTGAATCTCTCTCATAAAAAATGTAAATCTTGTGGGATTAACAAGCTTCACAAAATTAGGCAAAAAATAGTCCATTTTCACAAAATCATGGTAATTTTGAGGAAGCCATTGAAGAAAAAAATCCTATGTCAGTCGAAATCGCTTCTATTTCAAAATCTTTGCCTGCTTTTTTAAGCCAAAATTCCTATTTGCAAATAGCGGTTTTAGTCGACGAGCAAACTTCGAAGCATTGCCTTCCCCTAATTCAAGCATATCTACCTTCCGGATTTATCAAGATTCAGATAAAATCAGGGGAGAATAATAAGCATTTGGGCACTTGTGAAAAGGTGTGGGAAGCGATGACGAAGGCAAATATGGATCGCCATGGCCTTTTGATTAATCTGGGCGGCGGGGTGATTGGGGATTTGGGCGGGTTTTGTGCGTCCACTTATAAGAGAGGAATTGATTTTATTCAGGTGCCTACCACGCTTTTGGCTCAAGTGGATGCGAGTGTAGGAGGGAAATTAGGCGTAGATTTTCAAGGCTTAAAGAACCATATTGGGGTATTTAATCTTCCCAAAACCGTTTTAATCGATCCCGATTTCATTCAAACTTTAGCCCCAGCACAAAAGCTCTCCGGCTACGCGGAAATCATCAAGCATTGCCTAATTCGCGATGCGGAGAAATGGGAGCAAATTAGTCATACCGATTTTGCACAGGTTGACTTTGCGGGACTAATTGAGCATTCTGTCGAAATCAAGAAAGCCGTAGTGGCAGAGGATCCGACCGAAAAGGGATTACGTAAAATATTAAATTGGGGGCATACTTTAGGGCATGCCGTAGAAACATTCTTATTAGATCAAGGCAAGCGCAAGATTTTACATGGAGAAGCAATCGCGGTCGGAATGATTATGGAAGCTTTCCTGGCTTTTCAACGCGGATTAATTAGCGCTGATGAATTAGAGGATATCGAAGTGTATTTGTTTGAGACTTATGGGAAAGTAACTTTGAAGGCTTCGGAGATTCCTGCCATCATTGCTTTGACACTTCAAGATAAAAAGAACAAAGGTGGGGAAGTGAGATTCTCCTTGTTAACAGGTATTGGGGATTGTGGCTACGATATTCCGGTTAGTAAATCGGAGATGAGAAAGGCGATAGAATTCTATATCGGCTAATTATTCCATTACTTACTCAATCACTTGCGGCACTTTGAAATAGGTCTCATTCGTATCTGGACCTAATGCTAGTGCTTTTGAACGATCTAAGGTAATTTTTGCTTCATCTTCTCTGAAGTTATTCAAGGCTGAAGTCATGTGTACTAAAGGTTCCACAGCAGACGTATCCACTGAGTTCAATGCCTCCATCCAAACTAACACTTTGTTAATGGAATCTTGCATCTGCTCTATTTGTGATTCAGCGATGTCTAATCTGGCTAAATGCGCCACTTTCTTGACATCCTCTTGACTAACCTTCATTTTCTTTTGGCTTTAATTTTTTATCCTCAGGCATATGCTTGTCCAAAAATTCATTCAATCGATCGCGATCGAGGCTGGAGGTGATTTGGCCTAATGAATCAATATTCATCTCAAAGCCCGCTAATTCCGGATGCACTTTAGGCAATTCCTTCTTTTTCTCCTTCTTCGCCATGTTCTATTTTATACGGTGGGAAATTTAGTTAAAGCTAATGTCAATCGCTCGATCACCTCCGATTTTCCCCATAATTGCATGGAAATCATTAAATCTGGACCTGCTCCATTGCCACTTAGCGCCACGCGCAAAATTTGCATCACCTTACCCATTTTTATTCCATTCGTTTCTAAAACGTCATGAATGGCCTGCTTAATGTTTTCTGGCTCCCAAGCATTCACCGCTGGTAAAGCCTGTAAAATAAATTTTAATCCACTGGCTGCATCCGCATTCCATTTAGAAGCTAAAACAGCCTCTTCGTAAACCGCTGGGTATGATTGAAATTCAGCCACCTTAGCCGCTAATTCTTGCGGAAAAGTGATGCGATCTAAAAACAAGTGAACAAAAGAAAGTCCTTGATCAGCTGGTAAAGAAGGTAAATAATCCTTCGCCAAAGCCACCGGATCCTGTAGTTTTAAATATTGCTCATTAAACCATTGAGCTTTTTTCACATCGAATTTAGCCCCGGCTTTATTAATACGCTCTAAAGAGAAGGCCTCAGCTAATTCTGTCAAGCTAAACATCTCTTGTTCCGTACCTGGATTCCAACCTAAAAAGGCTAAGAAATTCAAGGTAGCTTCCTTCAAATAGCCTTCTTGTTTAAATCCTTTCGAAACCACACCCGTCGCTGGATCTGTCCATTCCATCGGGAAAACCGGGAAACCACCTAAATCTGCATCACGCTTCGATAATTTACCATTGCCTTCTGGCTTTAATAAAAGAGGCAAATGCGCGAACTGAGGTGCTTTCCAACCAAAAGCCTGGTATAATAAAATATGTAATGGCGCCGAAGGCAACCATTCCTCCCCACGAATCACGTGGGTAATTTCCATAATGTGATCATCCACCACATTCGCTAAATGGTAGGTGGGCATTCCGTCGGATTTCATCAACACTTTGTCGTCAATGCTAGAAGTGTGCACATGTACCCAATTGCGGATGCTGTCTTGGAAGCGAACCTCGCCTTTCGCTGGAACTTTCAAGCGAATGACATAGGGCGTTCCGTCAGCGATTAATTGATCCACTTCGGCCTGGGCTAAAGCGATCGAGTTTTTTAGCTTAACACGCGTTAAAGAATTGTATTGAAAAGCAGAACCTTGGCTTTCAAAACTAGTACGCATCGCGTCTAAATCTTCCGACGTATCAAAGGCGTAATAAGCTTTTCCTTCTGCTAATAATTGATCTGCATAGGCTTTGTATAGTACTTTGCGTTCGCTTTGGCGGTAAGGCTCATGTGGGCCACCTACGCCTACCCCTTCATCTGGGCTGATACCTAACCAAGCTAGACTATCAATAATATATTGCTCCGCACCGGGCACAAAGCGCGCCTGATCGGTATCTTCGATTCGTAACAAAAATTTACCACCCATTTTACGGGCAAACAGGTAATTATATAAAGCGGTTCTTACCCCTCCAATGTGGAGCGCTCCCGTAGGACTGGGTGCAAATCGAACACGTACTGAATTAGACATTTTATCTTATTTATAGGCAATACAGGAAATTTCAACGCGCACATCTTTAGGCAGGCGAGCGACCTCCACGGTTTCCCTAGCTGGAGGATTTGAGACAAAATAACGACCGTAAACTTCATTTATTTGGCTGAAATGATTCATATCCTTCACGAAAATGGAACATTTCACTACCTGATCAAAACTATACCCAGCCGCCGTCAATATATGTTGCAAATTCAACATCACCTGATTCGTCTCCTCTTCAATGGTTCCACCTGCTTCAAAAACGGATAAAGCAATCTGTCCGGACACATAAAGGGTGTTATTTACTTCAACTGCCTGAGAATAAGGACCGATCGGAGCGGGTGCTTCAGGGGATAAAATTATTTTTTTTGTCATACCTTTGAAATGAAATGCAAGTTACCAAAATTTGAGCTAATCATCGAAATCCTGGCTTGCTTTGTTTGAAAATCATGCTGAAACGAATTTACTCTAACAAGGGTGTCTTTTTCATGTTGCTTTCCTCTCTTTGCTTCGCAATCATGTCCGCGATCGCGAAAGAAATGAGCCACACGTTTAACTCCATTCAGCTCGTATTTTTCCGCAGTGCCGTAGGTTTACCTTTTCTATTTTTTAGTCTCTACCGCAAGCCCGCCATCCAAGTAGGCGGCAAGCTCTATTTCATCATTTTGCGCGGCCTATTGGGCGCATTCACCCTGTATTGCCTCTTTTTTACCCTAGAGCATTTAGGTTTATCCTTAACAAACACCTACGGGCAGGCCTTCCCGCTCTTTATCGCGGTCTTTAGTTTTTTCTTATTGCCAAACGAAGGTTTATCCAGCAAACAGGTTTTATTTCTACTCATCGGCTTTTTCGGCATTTTATTGATTTTTCAGCCCGGAAGCAGCGGATCAATTTGGCACCATAGCACCGGTATTATTTATGCCATTGGAACCGCCCTAGGCTATTTAGCCATCAAAGAGGCCCAAAAATACTACGATTCCCGCTGGGTCGTCATTTCATTCATGGGAGCTGGTTTAATTGCATCTACCATCTCTTTACTGACGGGAACTTTGGGTGGATTTGAAAATAGTTTTGTCACCGGGGTTTGGGTGCAACCCTCCATCGCGGAATGGTTAGCGGCTCTAGTGATGGGACTATTGGCCTTAGGGGTTCAATACTACACCACCCAGGCGCTACTGAATGAAAAAGCAAGTGTGGTAGGTGTCGTGGGAAATAGCGCCGTCATTTTCTCAATTATTATTGAGGTGATACTAGGACATGGCTTCCCGAATTTCATTACGCTGATCGGTATGGGGCTGATTGTGTGGGCGGGATACGCGGTGAGTCGCCGCAGTTGAGTCGTCGCGCTGAAAGCGCAAGTCGTCACTGCGTGACTTAGTCGCGACTTTGTCGCTTAGTCGTTTCTTCCTAACTTAGTCGACTTCGTCTTAGTCACGACTGCGTCGTTGAGTCGTCCTTCGGACTTAGTCGACTTCGTCCTTGTCCGTGTTCAAATTTCAAAATTTTTTTGACTAAATCGCGTAGCGATGACTAAGTCATGCAATGACGACTAAGCCGCTTGCGGCGACCTAATGACTTTAAATAAAAATAGCCCCAGATGAACCAGGGCTATTTTACATTCTATTTATTTGACTAAGCGACGCAGTCGCGACTAAATCGCGTAGCGATGACTAAGTCACAAAGTGACGACTCTTTAATCGCTCCGCGATTAAACCGCTGCATTATTCATCACCTCCGTTTGCTTACGGATCGATTCTAGGTGAACTAATTTGAATAGTTCTTCGACGAACTCAGGATATAAGGCTAAGCCTTTGGCCTGATTAGCCCGATCATTATGCAATTGCTTCCACCGATCTAATTGCAATACCGCTACGTTATTATCGCGCTTGTATTCGCCTAATTTCTCCACTACTGACATACGTGCCGCAAGAACTTCTAAAATTTCACGGTCGATATTGTCGATTTTCTCGCGAAGGCTCGCTAATTCATCAGAGAAGTCAGCGCCGTAATTTGCATTACGAACTTCTAAGTCACGTAACATTTCGCCTAATTTCTCCGGAGTTACTTGCTGTGAAGCATCTGACCACGCAGCATCTGGATCGCGGTGAGTTTCGATGATCATACCATCGTAATTCAAATCCAAAATACGTTGAGATAATTCCATCAATAATTCACGCTTTCCAGCCATGTGAGATGGATCGCCGATCAAAGGCATTTGAGGGAACAAACGCTTTAATTCAACTGCCATCGCCCACATAGGTGAGTTACGGTACTTTGTTTCTTGTGCGTTAGAGAAACCACGGTGAATCGCTCCTAATTTCTTGATACCTGATCCTTGAAGACGCTCGAAAGCACCTACCCAAAGAGCTAAGTCTGGATTCACTGGATTCTTAACTAGTACAGGAACGTCTACTCCTTTCAAAGAATCCGCTAAATCTTGTACGTTAAAAGGGTTAACCGTAGTACGAGCACCTATCCATAAAACATCAACGCCATATTTCAAGGCTAATTCAACGTGTTCTGGAGTAGCTACTTCAATCGCTAAAGGTAATCCTGTTTCTTTCTTCGCTTCTACTAACCACTTTAAAGCTGGTTCTCCCATCCCTTCAAAACTGCCTGGACGTGTACGAGGTTTCCAAACACCTGCTCTCATAATGTGAGCATAACCCTCCGCTTTGATACGGCGAGCTGTTTCTAATACTTGCTCTTCTGTCTCAGCTGAACAGGGACCCGCGATAATTAGGGGTTTTCCGTTCGTCTGAATCCAGTCTTGCATCGGTACAATGTCTAAATTGGCATTCATAATAATCTGACGGTTAACAAGGGTTTACACCCTTCGATTTATTTGTTTATTTATTTCTTAAGCAACCAAAAATAATTCAATTATATTTGCATCAATTTTCGCCCCAATGACAAAAAAAACCTTAAAATCATCTTCATCCAATTTATCGTTTGAGGACACTAAGATAGCCTTCGCATCAAAAAACAATTTTCAGTTGAAGAAGTCCTATTGGATTTTCGCCACAATGAATCAAAATTGGCTCGTAAATTTAGGCACTTTTTTTATCAAATTGTTCCTTTTCCTGCATTTTCCCGTCAAAAAAGTCATAAAAAGCACGATTTTCGCCCAATTTTGTGGAGGAGAAACCATAGATGGCTGTGAATCAACGATTCAGGAACTTGAAAAGGCAAAAATCGGGACCATCTTGGATTACTCAGTAGAAGGAGAAGAGAGCGAAAAATCATTCCAAAAAACGAAAGAAGAAATCCTCAAAACGATCCGGAAATCAGCTGAAAATCCAGCCATTCCTTTTGCTGTATTCAAAGTGACGGGGATCTTTAAGGCAGAGCTTTTGGAAATAGCACAAACTGAAGCCGGATTATCGGAAGAGGATCAGGAGAATTTTGATCATAGTAAGGAAATATTTGCGGAAATATGCCAATTAGCATATGAGCTCGATGTTCGACTTTTTATCGATGCAGAGGAAAGTTGGATTCAAACGACGATCGACCGATTGACATATGAAATGATGGCAAAGTACAATCAAAAAACGGCCATCATCTACAATACTTTCCAAATGTACCGCCATGACATGCTGGCAAACTTACAAGAAGCGATTGCGGCGGCTCAGGAAAACAACTACTTATTAGGAGTGAAATTAGTTCGAGGAGCATATTTAGAAAAAGAACGTCAAAAGGCCCATGAAGAGGAGTATTCTGAACCTCTACATGTGTGCAAGGAAGATACCGATAAAGATTATGATTTAGGGGTGGAATTGTGTTTAAAGCACCTAGACCACGTACATTTTTGTATGGGAACGCATAATGAAGCGAGCTGTTTACGACTTTGTGATGCGATGAATGCGCTTCAAATTGCACAAAATCATCCCCATATTTATTTTGCTCAGCTATTAGGCATGTCAGATAACATCTCCTATAATTTAGCAGCATCGGGATATAATGTGGCAAAATATGTGCCTTATGGACCTGTGGATACCGTCATGCCCTATCTTTTCAGACGTGCAGAGGAGAATAGCTCCATTGCTGGACAAACCTCTCGTGAATTTGCCTTGCTACAAAAAGAAGTAAACCGCCGAAACAACGCATGAAAAACTACCGCTATTTCTTATTAAGTGTCTTAATTATTGCCTTGGATCAGGGGATTAAGTTAGGGGTACACACGTGGATGGAGCCTGGTTATTTTGGCCAAATTTCCCTCATCGGAGACTTCTTTAAATTACATTATACGCTGAACCCGGGTATGGCTTTTGGGATTCAAATTGGATCTATTTGGGGGAAATTAATCCTCACTACTTTCCGAATTTTTGCGATGTTCGGCCTCGGGTATTACTTGCATTCTTTAACGCTTAAAAATAGCCCCAAGGGTCTTTTAGTGTCGGTGGCACTAATTTTAGGTGGGGCGATCGGCAATTTGATTGACTCTGTTTTTTACGGAGTTTGGTTTAATAATGCACCCACTGGAGCACCTATGCAATGGTTTCATGGCCAAGTAATTGATATGTTTTTTGCTGATTTCTATGAAGGACCTTTGCCTACTTGGATTCCATTGTGGGGCGGATCGTATTATTCAACACCCATCTTTAATTTCGCGGATGCCGCCATATTTTGTGGGGTAATGTCTATCTTGTTATTCCAGAATAAATTCCTCACAAAGGAACAATAAAAAAAGCCTGAACGTTTCCGTTCAGGCTTCCTTATAATCTCTTGTAAGTATTACTTCTTAGGCGCTGCTGGCTTTGCTGCTGGCGCTGCTGGAGTCGCTGCTGCTGGAGCTGGTGCACCTGCAGGGCGAGGAGTAATTCCCATTTTCTTTAATACTAAGTCAGAAATATCTGCCTCTTCAGGGAAGTGCAATACCACTGGATTAGCACCTGTTCCTGGCTCATAGTTGTTAAAAACGAATGTATACGCATTCTCTTTAGCTACTACGTGCATGTTTTCTTCAATTTTCTTTACGATAGGTTGTAACAATTGAGCTTGCTTCTTTTGGATAGAAGTCTGCGCATTTTGTTGGAACTCTTGAATCGAAGTTTGCAAGTTCTGCAATTCCTTCTCTTTATCTTGTTTGATGATATCAGACGTGTTAGCTGGCATTTTCTCATAGACAGCTGCTTTATCTTGAAAATCTTTAATTTTCGCTTGAATCAATGTTTGGTATTGCTTCTCTGTATTTTTCAAATCTTCCTCTACTTGCTTAGCCTCTGGCATTTGGCTATAAATTTTCTCTTGGTAGATGAATCCGATTTTTACTTGAGCCGTAGCAGGCAAAGCAACTAATCCGAAAAGTAGGCCTGCGGCCAAAATAAACTTGTTTTTCATGAGTATTGATAATTTGTTTGTGTTCTCTGTATTATTTAGGGTAAAATTAATTCTTTTTAGGACTTTTCGGCTCTTGTGCCTCCTCTTTCTTTGCTTTTTCTACCAAATTAGGGTCTAACTCTAATCCAAGCTCTTCTAAAACATAGTCAGAATAGTCGTGAACTGGATTCGTATACAACAAGACTAAGCCATCATTCGCCTTATCAAAGATAAAATCCAAACGTTTTGCTCGAACAACTTTTTCAATCGCCTTTGCTATTTGGTCTAATATAGACTTAAACGCAACTTGCTTTAACTTGAACAACTCGCCTTCTGCACCAAAAACTTGATTCTCAAAAGCCTTTGCTTCTTTGTTCTTTGCTTGAATCGCAGCTAAACGCTGTTGCTTTAGATCCTCCGTTAATAAAAGCTCTTCGAGTTTAAATTCTTTCTCAAGTTTATCTAGTTCCGTTTTTTTCTTATCTACCTCTGCTAACCAAGTCTTTGTATTCTGGTCTATCTGCTGCTGAACTCGGGCATAATCCGGCATCTTGGAGGTAATGAATTCCGTATCTACATAACCGAATTTTTGCGCAAATGAGGTACTTGCACACAGTAGAATTCCCAGAAATGTCATCCAAAAACGCATCGAAACTATCTAAGTTGTTGACCGATCGAGAAGGTAAATGCTTGACGACCAAAATCCGAATCTCCCGGACGTGGCTTATCAAAGCCCATTCCATAATCAATTCCAATCATTCCAAAGGCCGGCATAAAGATACGCGCTCCTAAACCTGCCGATTTATACAAGTTAAATGGATTGTATTCATTTAATGTAGAAAAGTTATTTCCACCCTCAGCAAAACCTAAAATGAAGATGGTAGCTGACGGATTCAAGGAAACTGGGTAACGAACTTCCATCACGAATTTGTTATACGCCACACCACCATTACCATAAGAACCTGACGGTCCAATCACACGGTCTTTATAACCTCTTAAACCGACGATATCACGATTAAAGGAGAATCCTTGTACCATACCAGAACCTCCTAAGTCGAATCGCTCAAATCGAGTCGTCTCTTTGCCTCCATAAGATCCTAGGAATCCTAAGTGAGCGCGCGTATGTAAGATAAGCTTACCTACTAAAGGACTAAACCAACTTGCGTCCATCATCCACTTATGGTACTCGATTAAAAGATTATCTTTATTCAAACCTAAAAGAGTGAAGGGAGGTGTCAAAGTACCTGAAAGAGAAAAGCTAGAGCCAGAACGCGGGAAAGTAGGATTATCAATACTATTTCTAGAGAAGTTCGTCATAAAGGTGACAGATGTAGAAATTCCTTGTGGGTAAGCCCAAGTATAATAGCGATCCACGTCAAAGCGAGAGAAAGAAATCGAATGGCTTAGCGAGAAATAATCATCTGGCCATTTTAATCTTTTTCCTAAACTTAAAGACAAACTAGTCACATTAAAGTGGGCATCTACTAAGGAATCAGGCACAGAGTAATTATTCATACCACCGTAACCTCCACCATAGCCACCAAAACCTCCACCATAACCACCGAAACCGCCACCACCAAAACCACTGCCACCTAGGCCACCGCCACCGAAATTATTGTATCCCGTTTGACGAAATTTATACGGGTACGAAATACTACTGTTTAACGCTATAGAGAAGGAGTTAGGCTTTTTACCTCCTAACCATGGCTCTGTAAATGTTAAGCTATAATTTTGAAAAGAAGCTCCGTTTGCTTGAAAACGAATGGCTAGCTTTTGGCCATCTCCTGCAGGCAATGGATGGTAAGATTTCGTGTTAAATATGTTCTTCGCAGAGAAGTTATTAAATACAACTCCTAAAGTACCTACGAAGCCGATATAACCTCCCCAACCTCCGGAAAGCTCGATTTGGTCCGATGCTTTTTCCTCTACATTATATTCAATGTCTACTGTTCCATCAGGACGAGGAATCGGGTTAGGGCTAATTTTTTCCGGGTTAAAATATCCGATAGTTGAAAGCTCGCGCACCGTACGAATGATGGCTGATTTATTAAACTTTTGACCTGGTAAAGTACGAATCTCCCGCATCACCACGTGATCGGATGTTTTCGTGTTACCATTTAAAGTCACTTTATTAATCGTTGCCTGCTTACCTTCCGAGATACGAATAGTTAAGTCTATTGAATCGCCTTCGATAGCTGTTTCCACTGGTTCAGCATGGTAATATAAATACCCATTATCCATGTAGACCGAACTTAAGTCCTCGCCAGGATTTGAATTCATTTTCTTATCTAACTCCTCCGTATTATACACATCGCCTTTTTTCACACCTAATACATCCCGTAATAAGGAATCTGGATAAATGTAATTTCCTTCAAAGCGAATGCTTCTATAATAGTATTTAGCACCTTGAACGATGTTTAATACCAGATTAATCGATTCATTATTAAAATTAGCCACGGAGTCAGACTTCAGTTGGAAATCGCGGTAGCCTAATTTATTCATCGCCTCTAACAGTTTCTGCTTATCTTCATCCCACTTCTTAGGAACGAATTTAGAGGGCTTGAAAACGCGTCCAAAACGGATCTGCTTCGTATTCTTAATCTTTCTTAAAATCAACGATCGGTATTTTTCATCGATACCATTCAAGACAATTTTATTCACCTTTACCTTCTCCCCTTTATCCACCACTATTTGTAATATGGCATTATTCCCCCGAAGCGAATCTGTCTTAATCGTCGATTTAGTCTTCGCGTTTAAACGACCCTTTTCCTGGTAGTATTTGCGAATGGTAAGCTCTAGATTTTTACGAAGTGTTTCTGTGATGATCTTACCTTTATACGTCTTCATTTTTTCATTCAACGCCTCTTGCTCGCCTTTTCTGATACCCGTATATTGAATCGAGGC
>CAMDSI010000050.1 GCA_945906915.1 Spirosoma fluviale
ATCTTGCGATAAATCGATCTCTTCCGCTGTCCAAAAGGACGCTTCAGCCTTCTTATAATATTGCCAAATATCATCGTGCTTAATGGGAAAAAGCACAAAACGGTTGGGATCCTCAACCAATAAGGGTTCTAAAACTTTCGTTGACATATGAATTTTTATTGAATTCGAAATTAAGAAATTCTAACTGATATACAAGACTAATAAAGGGCCAAAATTGTTTTAAATTTTAAAAGAAAAATCCGCCGATTTGGACAACAAGTGCTGAGCCATAGGGTGAGCGTCCTGCTGTATAGTTTAGGTCATACATCACGTTGAAATTAAAGCCTATTTTAGAACCAATCCCAACGCCTACCAAGACTGGATTGGAGTAATCCGGACCTATATTATTTGCTGGAGTATGAAAGTTTTCTAGCTGACCAATTAAGTACCCCTGCCCAATTAACTGATTCAAGGCGGGAACTTGCTGACGTATAAAAACGCGCTCCCCTAAAAGATTATAGGTACTAAACATATCTGAATAATATTGGTACGTCACAGCCACACCTAGAATCGTATTATTCGTGAGCGAATAGCCCACCATGGGAGAAACCCCGATACTGGTCGGATTTCCAAAACTCAGACCACTGATTCCACCCCCAAAATTTAATCGTTGGCGAAAGGGTAGCGTTCGAACGTCTACTTCTACGTCCAAATCCTCTTCAGCGCCCTCCTCTTTAATGACTACCGGTTCTTGTGCAAAAACCTCAGAAGCTCCTGCAAAAGTGAGGAGTGAAAAGAATAAAATCAGTTTTTTCATTTGGCTTAAATTAATTACCAAAATTAAAGGATATTTTTGTAAAATGAATACCCCTCAGTCTAAGCATAACATAGAAAATTGTGATCCGAAAACGCACATCATCATCAAAGGTGCGCGCGTACACAATCTGAAAAATGTAGATGTGGCGATTCCACGCAATAAACTCGTGGTTATTACGGGTCTATCCGGCTCTGGGAAATCATCTTTAGCCTTTGATACCTTGTTTGCAGAGGGACAAAGAATGTACGTAGAAAGTCTAAATAGCTACGCCCGGCAGTTTTTAGGTCGCATGGAAAAGCCGGCCGTCGATTATATCAAGGGAGTTTCTCCAGCCATCGCCATCGAACAAAAGGTTAACACCAAAAATCCGCGTTCGACCGTAGGCACCACAACAGAAATTTATGATTATTTAAAATTATTATTTGCCCGCATCGGCCGCACCATTTCACCCGTTTCTGGTCAGGAGGTTCGCAAAGATTCGGTTTCTCACATAGTCGATTTTATCGCCAAAGAAGAAGGTAAAAAAGTCCTTATTCTAGCACCACTCGTACACCACGAGGATCGCAGCCTAGAAAACGAGTGTCAATTACTCATTCAAAAAGGCTATTCCCGTTTAAAATTCCAGGAGGAAATAATTGCCTTAGAAGAACTCGTAGAGGATCCGACTCATCTTCAAAAACTAGCCAAAAAACCTTCCGAGATTGCCATTTTGATCGACCGTTTAGTGTCGAAAAAAGACGATGAGGAAACGCAATTTCGCGTGGGGGATTCTGTCCAAACGGCTTATTTTGAAGGAGAGGGCGTTTGCTGGATCGAAATCGAAGGAAAAAAGCGTTACGTGTTTTCGAACAAATTCGAACTAGATGGGATTGTCTTTGAAGAGCCTAGTTTAAATTTGTTCTCCTTCAATAATCCCTACGGAGCTTGCCGAAATTGTGAAGGTTATGGTAAAGTATTGGGCTTAGATCCAGATTTGGTTTTCCCAGACCACGAACTATCCATCTACGAAGGAGCGATTGCCCCTTGGCGAAGTGAACGAATGAGCGAATGGTTAAGTCCCTTGCTGCGCAATGGCGTGCAATTTGATTTCCCTATTCACCGTCCCTACAAAGATTTGAATGCCGCAGAGAAAAAGGTGTTATGGACGGGAAATAAATACTTCGCAGGTCTACAGCAATTCTTTGACTTCCTCGAAAAAGAGACCTATAAAATCCAATACCGCGTTCTTTTATCAAGGTACCGAGGTAAAACGAATTGCCCAGAGTGCTTAGGATCCCGCTTGCGAATGGACGCCAGTTATGTGAAAATTGCGGACACCTCCTTGGTGGATTTAGTGCTTTGGCCCTTATCTAAAACCAAGGCTTTTTTCGAAAATTTGAAGCTCAATACGCATGATCAGCAGGTTTCGAAACGTATTTTGATCGAAATTAATAATCGGTTAGAATATATGGATCGCGTCGGTTTAGGGTATTTAACCCTGAATCGCTTAAGCTCCACACTGTCTGGTGGCGAATTTCAACGGATTAAATTAGCGACCTCGCTGGGCAGCGCCCTGGTAGGTTCCATGTATATTCTAGATGAACCCAGTATCGGTTTACACCCGCGGGATACGGAACGCTTGATTTCTGTGTTAGAAATGTTGAAAGATATGGGAAACACGGTGATCGTGGTGGAACATGAAGAAGAGGTGATGCGCGCAGCGGATCAAATCATTGACATCGGACCCGAAGCTGGGCGGCATGGGGGAAACTTAATGTTTCAAGGAAATTTAACAGAGGCTTTGGCAGATAAAAACACCGACAGCCATACCCTGCGTTTTCTGACGGGTCAAGACCGTATCGAGGTTCCATATTTCAGACGTAAAGCGCTGGCTCAAATCGAAATTACAGGCGCACAAGAGAATAACTTAAAGAATGTGGATGTCGCGATTCCACTAGGGATTATGACCGTGGTGACGGGTGTCAGCGGGTCCGGAAAATCGACCTTAATTCGCAAAATACTGTACCCAGCGATGCTTCGACTGCTACAACAAGGCACGGAGGAAACGGGGAAATTCCGCGAAATTAAAGGAAGCACCAACCTAATCGCGAGTGTCGAAATGGTGGACCAACAACCGATCGGAAAATCATCTCGCTCGAATCCAGTTACCTATATTAAGGCTTATGATGCGATCCGAGCACTTTATTCGGAACTGCCTGTGGCAAAAGCCCGCGGCTATAAACCAGCTCACTTCTCCTTTAATGTGGAAGGTGGTCGTTGCGAAGTTTGTCAGGGTGAAGGAGAGATCACGATTGAAATGCAATTCATGGCGGATATCAAGTTGCCCTGTGAATCCTGTGGCGGCTCCCGATTCAAACAAGAAATATTAGATGTTAAATTACAAGATAAAAACATCTCTCAGATTTTGGATTTGACCGTCGAAGAAGCGGTCGAGTTTTTCCGAGAGAATCAACCCCGCATCGCCGATAAAATCGATCCGCTATTTCAAGTGGGCTTAGGCTACATCAAATTAGGGCAATCATCGAGCTCTCTTTCCGGCGGAGAGGCGCAACGTGTGAAACTGGCTAGTTTCTTAGGCAAAGGAAATCCGAACAAAGGCAAGACCTTGTTTATTTTTGACGAACCTACGACGGGCTTACACTTCCATGATATTAAAAAATTATTGAAAGCCATGAACGATCTTGTCGAACAAGGCGACTCGGTAGTGATCATCGAGCACAATATGGAAGTCGTTAAATGTGCTGATCAAATCATCGACTTAGGTCCTGAAGGAGGCGAAAACGGTGGTTATATTAGTTTCACCGGTACGCCGGAAGAAATGAAAGGGTTAAAAAACAATCCGACTGCCTTTTATTTAAGCCAAAAACTCTAATTTAGCACATGTCTTCATTCGCCAGCATTTCCACACTCACCGAAAGAATCCAGTCCATAACGGCCGGACTCAACTATGTGATTCCGGAATTAATTGTGGCCGGATCAATTCTGCTAAGTCTTTTCATTGAATTATTTTTACATTCGAAGACGGAAAAATTCAGCACCTCTTGGCGCTATTTTACCTGCCAAATCCCCCTTTTACTAGCCCTTTCCCTCAGTTTTCAACGTTCCGAATTAGGTTTAAGCGGGATATTTGCGGCGGGTTTATTCGAGGCGAATATAGGGTCGAATGCCATTAATACCCTGATTTTAGGCATTGGATTTTTGCTTATATTAATGAATCAAATCCATAAAAAATCCTTCACCTTCGAAGAACTGATAGGTTTTTTATCGATTTTATTAGGCGCTTTATTAAGCAGCATGAGCACCCATGCCTTAAACTTATTTTTATCCATCGAATTTATGTCGATGGGAACCTATGTACTCGTGAGTCTTCGAAAAGAGGCTGCGCGTGCTAGTTTGCCTTATGTTTTGTTTGGACTAGGATCGTCTGCCCTCTTCTTGTATGGGATTTCCTTGCTGTATGGTTTAACCGGATCTCTCGATTTCACTAGCGTTGATTTCTCGCGTGGAATTTCGGTGGCGGACCCCTATTTACGCGGTTTTGCCTTAGGGCTTTTTGCCGTGGGATTGTTGTTTAAAATGTCATGGGCACCTTTTCATCCTTGGAATCCGGATGTGATGGAAAATTTACCTGCCTCTTGGATGACTTGGATTTCCACGGCTCCTAAAATTGCTATTGCCTTCGTGGGCATTCGCCTCCTTCCTATATTACCCGTTTCGTTTGCAAATGAATTAGCCGTTTTAGCCGTATTGACACTGTTGGTTGGACATTTAGGGGCATTAGGCCAAAACAAAACAAAACGTCTCCTCGCCTATTCTAGCATCGCACATGGCGGATTTTTAGCCATGGCTTGGTTTTTTCAACCCGCTCAAGCGCTGGATGCCATCTTATTTTATGGCTTCTTGTATAGCATTGCCAGTTTATTGGTATTCTACCTGATTGACGAATCTGGTGCTGACGAAGTTTCAGCTTTCGCAGGCCTCGGATCTTCGAAACCTTTACCAGCCTTTTTTCTGCTAACTGGTCTCGTGGCTTTAGTAGGCTTACCACCAGCCGGCACCTTTCTAGCTAAACTGACTTATTTCAGTTTATTATGGTCAAACTATGAATTAAATCAGACGGTGGGAATTTTGATTTTATTGATTGTGGCCATATTTACGACGGCCATTTCTCTGTTCTATTATTTAAAGATTCCTTTCCAATTGTATTTCAAAAAATCGCTTGTGAAATCCAGCCTTTGGATAGAAATGCGGCCCTTAGAAATCGGTTCTTATGGATTTTTGGTGGCCATTTTACTACTATCTATCTTATTTCCAACGGTGTTAACAAACCTTTGGAAATAAGCGATAAAAAAATAAAAAAAATCAGTTAATTGGTCTTTATTTTGGCTAATTTTGAACTTGATTTAATTAATAGCCCCACGTTTCCATGTCTGATTCTATTAAGCACGAATGCGGAATTGCCCTTATCCGTTTACGAAAGCCTTTTCAGTACTACTTAGACACATATAATACGCCATCCTACGGACTTAATAAACTTTATCTGATGATGGAGAAACAGGTCAACAGGGGGCAAGATGGAGCCGGGGTGGCAAACATTAAAATCAACGTAAAACCAGGGCATCGTTACATTTCCAGATACCGTTCGGTAGAGCCACAAGCAGTGGCAGATATTTTTGGAAAAATCAATAAGAAATTCAGTAAAGCACAGAAACTCGCAAAATCAGTTAAGCGCGAAACAGGTATCGATGCGGTACATGATGCTGACTGGTGGCAAGAGAATGTAGCTTTCACAGGGGAGGTATTATTAGGCCACTTGCGCTACGGAACCCACGGTCAAAATGAGATCGAAAACTGCCATCCCATGTTGCGTCAAAACAACTGGAGAAGCCGTAACCTAGTAATGGCGGGTAATTTCAATATGACGAATGTGGATGATTTGTTCGACAAATTAGTTTCCTTAGGTCAGCACCCGAAAGAAAAAGTCGATACCGTTACCGTCATGGAAAAGATCGGTCACTTTTTAGATGAGGAGAATCAGCGCCAATTTGACAAGTACAAAGATAAATACGATAATCCCGAATTATCGGACATCATTGCTCAGAAAATTGATTTAAAACGCGTTTTAGAGCGTTCTTGTAAGGATTTTGACGGTGGTTACGCGATGGTAGGAATGACAGGATTCGGAGCCTCCTTCGTAGCACGTGACCCAGCAGGAATTCGCCCAGCCTTCTATTATGTAGATGATGAAGTGGCTGTAGTGGCCTCTGAAAAGCAGGCGATTAAAACATCGTTTAATTGCGCCTACGACCAAATTAAAGAAATTACTCCGGGCCATGCCCTGATTATTGATATAGACGGAAACGTTTCTGAAGTTTCGTTCATTGACCGCTTAGAGCAAAAATCTTGTTCGTTTGAGCGGATCTATTTCTCTCGAGGATCTGATCCAGATATCTACCACGAACGTAAAAAATTAGGTGAATTATTAATTCCTCAAATTTTAGCGGAAGTACACCACGATCTAAAAAATACCGTATTCTCTTATATTCCGAACACGGCAGAAACTGCTTTCCTAGGGATGATCGATGGTTTAGAGGATCATTTGGCCAAAGAACGAAAGAAAGCCATCATGGATGGTATTCTTTTTGAAGAAGAACTAGAAGAATTATTAACCTTCCGTCCTCGAGTGGAGAAACTCGTCTCTAAAGACGTGAAAGTGCGTACGTTCATCGCTTCAGATGATCAACGCGATGATATGGTCGCACACGTGTATGATACGACTTACGAGGTGATAAACAAGGAGGTCGACTCCGTCGTTATCATCGATGATTCGATCGTTCGTGGTACGACTTTAGAGAAAAGTATCCTGAAATTATTAGATAAATTATCCCCTAAGAAAATCGTCATCGTTTCTTCAGCTCCCCAAATTCGCTACCCAGATTGCTACGGGATCGATATGTCGAAGATGATGGAATTCGTTGCTTTCCGCGCCGCATTAGCCTTATTAAATGAGCGTGGCTTAGAAAATATCTTAGACGAAGTTAATTTACGTTGTTTAGCAGCCTTAGAAAATGGCACTGCAATGGAAGAGAATTTCGTAAAAGCGATTTATGCGCCTTTCTCAGACGAAGAAATTTCAAATAAAATTGCAGAGATTGTTCGTCCGAAAGATTTAAAGGCAGAACTTTCCATCGTTTACCAAACCGTAGCGAATTTAAATATCGCTTGTCCAGATCATTTAGGGGATTGGTATTTCACTGGAAATTTTCCTACACCAGGCGGAAATCAAGTGGTAAACAAGGCCTTTGTCAACTTCATGAAAGGGGTTACCGTAAGAGCTTACTAGTACGTTACGACGACGGCCCCACGTTTTTCTTGAATTCCTTTCTCGGGATAATCAACAGCTTGGTAGCGAATAATGTAGGCGTAGGTCTCCTGAGGGACTTTGGCCCCATTATAATTCCCATCCCAAGCAAAATTAGGTCCCTTCGAGCTATAAATCTGCTCCCCCCACCGATTGTAAATCTCTAAGGAGATCACCTGAGTTCTCGACTTCGGATAAGCCGCGCTCAGCTCATTCCAATTATAGGATGGCTCAAAAACATCATTATATCCATCGCCATTGGGCGTAAATACCGTAGGAGTAATTAAAATAGCCTCACACTTATCCTCGATTTTCACGCTATCTTTTAATTCGCAACCATCACTATCTCGCAAGGTAAACTGATAAAGTCCACTTCGATTAATCAGGAGATCTTTCGAATTCCATCCAGAAACAATGCCCGAATTCGCCTGCCAGTCCACCTGAAGATTAGTTGGAGAAAGTTGCAGAGAGATCATTTGTGTTTGCAGTGGTTTATCGTTGCAAATGATACCATCTGATTTTTTGACGGCTAAAGGATTGGTAATAAAATTCACCTGCGTTTCCCTCTTAATAGAACAACCAGAAGCCTCTTCTTTAATTTCTAACGAATATTTCCCGCTCGGTTTAGGAACGGTAATAAATCGAGACGACTCCCCCGAACTCCAGTTATAGGTAAAAATGGCGACCGGCGGAACCGAAGTAGGCCCTATTCTTCCCTCCTCTTTACAGATAAAGGTATACGTAAGAGGCAAAACAAAAGGATCTAATAATTCCACATGGTAGGCCGACGCGTCTAATAAATAATTCGTCAAGCAGGAATTACTGATGGCTACGCTCACCACATAATCCCCCGCTTTCGTGAAATCATAGGTCATTTCTGTACCTGTGTAGGAATAAAGTAAGGTTCCCGAAGGATTCAATGGCACTAATAATCCATCGGCATTCCGTGTTGGATCTAAGGTGCTTTGGTAAATTTTCCAGTCCAAACGGGAATTCTTTATCGGATCGCACAAATCCTGACTCACCTTAAAACGATAGGTCGTCCCATCGCAACTTTGCTGAATACTCGGGGTGGACGACGGTTTTGGCGTTAATACAATGGACAGCGGAAGACCCAAACCGCTGGTAGTTCCCGCTGCTAAATTCAATCCGCTTCTAACAAAAGTAGCCTTTATCGTGCGAGTCGAATCTTGTAAAGAGATGTCCGGATTCACGATCTTCCCTAAACTCGAACTCCCTTGAAAAGTGGCATAAATAATCGAACCGCTCGAGGGATCCCCCTGCAAAGCCCCTATTTTGCCTGGCCCCGTCCACAACAGACTTTTTGATTTCAACATTTGAACGGAATCTTTTGACGCAATCGAATATTGCCAAATCTGTGATGTTCCTGTACCCTGCAAGGATACATAGATTATCTTACCATCCGCCGAAAATTCGACACCATACAGTCTATCAATAACAGGAATTCGGTAACGGAAGGTTGACTTACCTGTTGCCACATCAAAATCATACACATCCACATTCGCTGGCGGACCCGCATAGCCAATCGCTAATACCTTTCCATCTCGAGAAAAATGAGAGGATGCCGTTAACCCAGTTGCCTGAGATTTAGCATTGGATGCTATCGGTGCCGAAATACCCGCTTTAGACACTTTAAATGTTTTTAAAATATCCGAATTTGCATCCTGAGTTTGCAACCAATAATAATCCCCAGCACCCACAGCTATCCCAAATCGTTCGGCTGAAGGCGCCGGACTTAAGAAAGCATTCTTCACCGAAATCCCTCCTTTGCCCCCATTTAATTTACGATCGTAAATGCTATAATAGATTTGATTCTCCCCCGCTGCATTTCGCAGAAAAGTAAAAATATAGTATTCTGCTTGGCAGCCTTTACAGGTCGTTTTAGGTAAGATGGCCACCCCTTGAATTTGGGTGGTATCGCCATTTAAACCTTGTCCGACGAGGGAATTGTCCTTTGCGTAAACCCGAGAACCATTCGTATAAAAAATTAAATCATTATTCTCATCCGTCATTTTAGCGACTCCTTCTGGAGTGCGCATGGGCCCTGAACCCGCTGTAGGTGTTGATGAACCTCCAGAGAATTTGAGTGAAACATTTGTCCCAAAATTCCAGCCATCCACTCCACCCGCCTTAGGTTGTTCCCCGCAAATCTTCACCTCCATTTTTGCCTCTACCGCACAACCTGATCCTAAATCAGTCACGACCACAGAATAACAACCTGACTCGGAAACACGAATAGTGTCAGAGGTTTGGCCTTTAGGAAACCAAGAAAGACCTACAGGAAAAGCAGGTTTAGAAACTGATCCAAAAGCATTCAACACCACCGGATCACCTTTACAGATCATCAAAGTCGTATCATTTTTATCTGAACCTAATATAAAATCTGGCAATGCGCCAATTTTCACATCCTGTGGACCATAAACCGTGGTTACACCGGCATCCGTCACTTGTAAGGATACTTTTTTAACGCCCGGATTACAATATTGATATACCCCGGTTCTTGCCGTTGAAGTTGCGCCTGCTTCACCAAAATCCCATGCATACGTCGCCGAAGCTGGATAATTATCCCGAATCTCAAATACCGTACCCGCCGGAGCATCGCTGCAGTTATTACATAGATTGATGCAATTATTGCGCACCTCAATCGTTTTAGGAACTTGAGCTAAGGCAGTAATGGACCAAAAAAGAAAAATAAGCGTGCGCAACATAGCTTTCATTTGAAACCACAAAATAAGACAATAAATTGGTTATTGAGGCGTATGAATGTAAATTGCCTAGCTATGAGGATACATTTTTGCCTTTTATCCTGTTTATTTATATTACTGAGTGCACTCTCGCTCTCAGCACAGGATCCGCAATTATCCCAAAACCTAGCCAACCCCTTACTCAACTCCCCCGCATTCGCCGGTCTTCAAGATCAGAATAAGGTTTACCTCACCCACCGCAACCAATGGCCAAACCAATCCGCCAATTACCAATATTCCGCCACCGGCCTTGAAATCAGTTTAGGCAAAATTAATAGTGGAATCGGAATCATTCTTTCGTCTGATAAGCAATTTTCCGCCCTACAAACGACGGCTTTAAGTCTACAGTATGCCTACCATGCTAATTTGAATGAAAAAACATTGCTCTCCATGGGCATTCAAGGTTCAGGCGTTTTTCGCAGCCTGGATTACAATTATTTAACCTATGGCGACCAATTAGGTTCTTTTTTAGTGAATGGTACGCTGGGAAATACGTTCGATCCACTCGCCACTCAATTTTTGAACCGTACCAATTATGTAGATCTTTCTGCCGGATTGCTTTTAAACCATTCCAATTACTGGATAGGCGCCTCGGTTCATCACTTGAATCGGCCTAATCAATCCCTCATTCGTTCCAGTGATGATTTAATTGCACCTAAATATGCGCTGATGGCAGGATTAAGCCTTCCAATCTCTGAAGGAAAAAGCATCAAACCAGCACTTTACATCAAAAATCAAGGCGCCTTTAGTCAAATAGACCTCGGAACCTACCTGCAACTAGACCCCTTAGTTCTTGGTTTTTGGTACCGTGGACTACCCGTAAATAAAATTTCCTCAGAAGCGACGTCGAATAGAGAATCCTTGATAGGGTTAATTGGTGTTCAAAATAATCGCTATTCCTTCGGCTATTCCTATGATTTTACGGTTTCTGGACTAGGTGTTGGTTCGGGAGGCGCACACGAATTGAGTTTTTCGTATGTCTTAAACTGGGATTTTGGCCAAAGAAAATCCTTCCAACGCTACCGACAAAGCTTCGCTTGTCCGAAGTTTTAGTTACAAAAATGGGGAGCAAATACTCCCCATTTTTGTAACAGTAACTGGTAGACAGTAGACAGTAGTCAGTAGTCAGTAGTCAGTGGACAGTTAAAGCGGATTCACGTAGGGGATACATTCAGAAATGTTGTTACTCATAGGACATTAAAAAAGGGAGCCAATGCTCCCTTTTTTAACTTATTTTTCAGTTAGACACTGAAATGAAATTTCAAATCATAGAAAATATGCCGTAGGCCATTTTCTGATTTGAGAGATTATTTCAGTGTTCTCTTTACTTCTTTCATTTCGTAACACTCCAGCATATCTCCTACTTCTAGGTCATTGAAGTTCTTCACTGAAAGACCACATTCGTAGCCAAATTTCACTTCCGCCACATCGTCTTTGAAACGTTTTAGAGCTGAAATTTCACCTTCATGTACAACCACGAAATCGCGGATAACCCGAATTTTATTCGCACGTTTAACCGTACCATCTAATACGTAGCAACCAGCTACTGTACCGATTTTGGTAATCTTAAACACATCCCGTATTTCAATGTTCGATGTAATCA
>CAMDSI010000051.1 GCA_945906915.1 Spirosoma fluviale
ACTGGATTCGAAGTTTTGGGGCCTTTTAATTTAAATTTACCCTTCAAACGGCCTTTAAATACCTTTCCAGACTCGGAACGAATTTCGTACCAAGATCCGGTTGAACGCATAATTAAGCCTTTACTTCCTTCCATTGATTGCTAAATTACGCACAAATTCCATGATTCTTTCTGTCGCTCCCGCTTGCAATTGTACATAGGCGCGAGATTGCACTTGCTTATTTACAAATACATCGTCACTAGCATAAATCTCGCGCATTGTTTGATCTAATTCATCAGACGATCCGATCGGGAAGGCAAGTCCTAATTCAATTAGCTCTCTTGCTTCTCGGAATTTCAGGTAGTTTTTATTGCCCAAAAACACCGTCGGACCAAAAACAGCCGCCTCTAAAGTGCTATGTAAACCATCCCCAAATGCTCCTCCAATATAGGCAAAAGAGGCCCCTCGGTATAAATTCGCTAAACGCCCCACCTCGTTGACAAAAAGCACATCGGCATTTTCAATAAAAGGACCTATCGAGTAAGTTACCTGTAAATCTATCTGATCTTCCCAAGTCTTCAACTCATCCGAATGAATTTCATGGGGTGCAATCACCCATTTGAAGGGGTATTTCTTGGAATTTATAATTGGAATTAAACAATCCATATCCGCCTGCCACGCAGAACCGACCACCATAAATTCTTTATTATCTAAAAATTTAGTTAATAGATTCCAGGGAACGGGATTTCGCAAGGTGTCTAATACACGATCAAATCGAGTATCTCCAGCCACTGTTACATTCGGACGCTGAAGCAAATCGGCAGATGCCTGATCCTGAACAAACAAATGATCAAAACAAGCTAATAATCGAAGAAAAAATCCTCCATACCAGTTGAAAAACACTTGTTTTGGCCTAAATATAGCTGAAACTAAAATGGTTGGAATCGATCGCTTTTTTAATCCAGTTAAATAATAATGCCAAAATTCATACTTCACAAAAACCGCCAGCGAAGGCTTCACTAAATCTATAAATCGAGAACTAGTAAAATAGCCGTCCAATGGCAAGTAACTCACATAATCTGCTCCCGCATAATTCTTTCGAACCTCATAGCCAGAGGGTGAAAAGAAGGTCACTAAAATAAAATGCGATGGATTCTCCTTTTTATACGACTCAATAATGGGTCTCCCTTGTTCAAATTCGCCCATCGATGCGGTATGAAACCAGACCACGGGTTTTTTATTCGTTTCAAAATGTTCTTCTAGACCATCCCAAACATGTTTTTGACCCTCATTCATCAAATGCGCTTTGCTTTGAAACAAGGCGGCTAAACGAATAAGCCCTCGATATAAAAACAAGACAAAAGAATAGAGGCAAACCCTCATTTTTTACTAAATTTGATGTTGAATTGATAAAATTACGAAAAAGGCAGGTGAATATGAATTGGATACCCTTGACTGATGAGAAACAACTGGCAGAAATTGTGAATATGTCGCAAGAAAAACCAGTGGTCATTTTCAAACATAGTACGCGTTGCTCCATCTCCTCTACGGCATTAAATCGTTTTGAAAGAGCTTGGGATTCGGAAAATACTCCTGCCTATTATTTGGATTTAATTGCCTACAGATCCATTTCAGGCCAAATAGCTAGTCAATTCGACGTTGAACATCAGTCCCCACAAGTACTGGTGATTGATAAGGGTGCATGCCCTTACTCTGCCACTCATTGGGACATTTCAGTAGAAGAAATCAAACCTTTTATCCATGCCTAGAATTTTTTTATTTTGGATGATTTTTAGTGTCCCTTTGCTTATGATGGGCCAAAGAAAATCAGCAGCACCCCAGAAAAAAGAAATTAATACGTCCTCTTCTTCCTGGGGAATTGGTGTAAATACCAATACAAACTCGGGCATTTTAGGTGGCTTTAGCTTTATTAAATCATTTAAAAACCGATCTTTCGTAAATGTAGATCTAACGAATACTAAAGATTACCGCGAATTCGATTCCCCCTTTTCCTATAATGGTAGAACTTACGTAGAAGGAAAACTAAATTATTTGATCAATTTCAGACCTGAATACGGTCGCCAATGGGCTTTATTAAAACAAGCAAGTGAAGGAGGAACGAGTTTGAATGGTCGCATTGCAACGGGTCCTACCATCGGAATTCAAAAGCCCTATTTTGTAGACATTGTTTATACAGAAGCGGGAAAGTCCATTTCTGCGAGTGTTCCGATGGCAAAAGCTTTGGACAATACCTATACCAAATCCATCATTAGCGGTGAAGGCAGTTTCTTTTCTGGGTTATCAGAATCGAAATTTATCCCCGGATGGCACGTAAAAACGGCTCTAGAGTTTAAATTTGAGACCTTAAAACAGAACTACCTTGCCATCGAGACGGGATTTATCGTCGATTTTTTCAGCCAGCCTGTGGAAATTTTAAACCAAACAAACCCTAGATCCGTTTATACAACGGGTTATGTGACCTTTTTCTTTGGAAAAAGTAAATAGATAAATTATGATTGAATTACCTCAAGTAAGTCCTGCCGCTAATTCTCGCAAACCGGATTGGTTGCGCGTTAAATTACCGATCGGCGAAAAATATACGAACGTGCGTAAAATCGTGGATGAATACAAATTACACACGATTTGCCAGTCCGGAAATTGCCCTAATATGGGGGAATGCTGGGGTGAAGGAACGGCTACTTTCATGATCCTAGGAAACGTTTGTACGCGCTCTTGCACTTTTTGTGCCGTTGCAACGGGACGTCCTATTGAATATGATGAAGACGAACCACGCCGAGTGGCAGATGCCATCCAATTAATGAAAGTAAAGCATGCGGTGATTACTTCTGTAAACCGGGATGAATTAAAAGATAAAGGGGCTGAAATTTGGTACCAAACCGTTCGCGCGGTGAAAGAAACCACCCCTTTAACGACGATTGAGACATTAATTCCAGATGTAAAAGCTAATTGGGATGCCCTCATTCGAATGATTGAAGGCGGTCAGGAAGTCGTTTCACACAATATGGAAACAGTGGAACGTTTATACCGCTATGTTCGCCCTCAAGCAAAATATGTGCGTAGTTTAGAGCAAATCAAGCGCACAAAGGAATTCGGCAAACGCAATAAATCAGGCATTATGCTTGGTTTAGGTGAGACGCAAGACGAGGTGTTGAAAGCGATGGACGACCTCATCGAAAACGGATTGGATGTGTTGACTTTGGGACAATACCTACAACCGACGAAAATGCACCATGAAGTGATCGAATGGATCCACCCTGATACCTTCGCTATGTACAAAGAGGAAGGATTGAAACGCGGGCTTGCCTACGTAGAATCCGGCGCTCTTGTTCGTTCGAGTTACCACGCGGAAAAGCACATCTAGTTTATGCAATTAACCGGCCCAGCCTATCGAGAATACGATTACATCCTAGCGGGCGGGGGAATGGCAGGATTATCTTTGGCCTATTACTTATCGAAAAGTAGTCTTAGTTCGCGGCGCATTTTGATCATCGACCGGGGCATTCGAAAAGAACAAACTTTTTGCTACTGGAGTGCTGAAACTAGTGATTTCGATTTTCTAGCCGAGAAATCCTGGGAATCGCTTTATTTTCATAGTTCTCGTCCGTCTTCCATAAAAATAGCTATTGAACCCTATACCTATCATAAAATCAATAGAAAGGACTGGTTTTCACATGTGGAAGCGGAATTAAGTAAGTACCCTAACATACATTTCTTAACGGCCGAAATCCAATCCATAGCTTTTCAAGGCGTAGGATCTTTAGTCCAAACATCAGAAGGCAAATTCTATGCCTGCGAAAAAATCTTTGACAGTTTCAGTCCATTTCCTTGCGATAATGCAAACCCTAAACATCTCAAGCAACATTTCTTAGGTTGGGAGGTGGAATGTAATTTCAATAACTTCGATACGGAAGCGGCGCATTTATTTGACTTTCGAGTGGCTTTTGGCAAAGAATGTGAGTTTATGTATGTCCTCCCTACCAGTCCTCGCAAGGCCCTATTCGAATATACCTTTTTCTCTGGAACCTTACGCGAACCAGAATTCTACCGGGATAAGATTAAATCCTATTTATTTGCCTATTATGGCTTAACGGAGGACGATTACCTGATAAAAGAGGAGGAAAGCGGGGTAATTCCGATGCGCAATAATCCAAACGCGGTGGAGAATCTATATCAAAAACACCTAAAAATCGGAACTAGTGGTGGCTTCGTAAAATCCACAACCGGCTACAGTTTTTACCGAACCCAAAAATTCTGTCAAGACTTAGTGGCATCCCTCGAAAAAGGCCCTTCCCCACAGCTAGTAATTCCACATCGACCTTGGAAAATCTGGTTAGACGAGGTCTTTCTTCAAGTGTTAATAGATCAAAAAATAGCTGGGTCTAAAGTCTTCGAAAGCCTTTTTTACAATAACAAACCAGCCTTACTATTAAAATTCCTGCAAGAAGAAACCTCTTGGAAAGAAGACCTAAGATTAATGTGGTCCGTACCTACTTTGCCTTTTGTGAGAGCCGCATTGAAAACTATTAACCGGTCAAAAATTAAATGAATTGAACTTGCGGGTTCCTTGGAATAATCGTATTTTTGCCCTGATTTTAATCTCAAAAAACAAATAATATTCGCCCATGGCTTATCTATTCACCTCTGAGTCGGTTTCTGAAGGACACCCAGATAAAGTAGCTGATCAAATTTCTGATGCGTTAATTGACCATTTCATGGCCTTTGACCCCACTTCTAAAGTGGCATGCGAAACACTTGTAACCACTGGTCAAGTAATTTTAGCTGGGGAGGTGAACACAACGACCTATTTAGACGTACAAGCCATCACACGTGAAGTAATTCGCAAGATTGGTTATACGAAGTCAGAATATATGTTTGAGGCAAACTCTTGCGGTATTTTATCTGCGATTCACGAGCAATCAGCTGATATCAACCAAGGGGTGGATCGCAAGAACCCAGAAGAGCAAGGTGCAGGTGACCAAGGAATGATGTTCGGTTTCGCTACGAAGGAGACTGACAACTACATGCCTTTGGCCTTAGACTTAGCCCACAAAATCTTACAAGAACTTTCAGCTATCCGCAATAACGAGCCATCGTTAATCGGATACCTTCGTCCTGATGCAAAATCTCAGGTGACGATTGAATACAGTGATAACCACGTGCCACAACGTATCGATACGATTGTTGTTTCGACACAGCACGATGACTTCGCGCCAGAAGCAGAGATGTTAGCTAAAATCAACAAGGACATCGTTGAAATCGTTATACCTCGCGTGAAGGCTAAATTGAAGCCTGAATTGCAAGCATTATTCAACGATGCGATCACCTACCACATTAACCCAACAGGTAAATTCGTGATCGGTGGTCCACACGGAGATACGGGTTTAACAGGCCGTAAGATCATCGTAGATACCTACGGTGGAAAAGGTGCTCACGGTGGTGGTGCATTCTCTGGTAAGGATCCGTCCAAAGTAGACCGTTCAGCTGCCTACGCAACGCGTCACATCGCGAAAAACTTAGTAGCTGCTGGTTTATGTGACCAAGTATTGGTTCAAGTTTCTTACGCAATCGGTGTAGCTAAACCTTGTGGTCTATTCATCGATACCTACGGAACAGCGAAGGTAGATATGACAGATGGCGAAATCGCACGTAAAGTAGAGGCTATCTTCGATATGCGTCCTTACTTCATCGAGCAACGTTTGAAATTACGTAACCCGATCTATTCTGAAACTGCGGCTTATGGACACATGGGACGTAAGAACGAAACCGTTACAAAAGAATTCACTGGTCCTAACGGCCAAAAAGTAAGCAAAGTAGTGGAATTATTCACTTGGGAAAAATTAGATTACGTAGATACAGTGAAGACTGCTTTCGGAATTTAATTCTCTCTATAGCTTTAAACGAAAAGAGGCGACCTTCGGTCGCCTCTTTTCGTTTATTTTTTTCTACATTTCCTCGCTAGCCAGATCTTCGGCTCGAAGCGCCTTAACGGCATTAGTTTTAGATTTAAATCGTTTAATCTGTTCTGCAATCGCATGTAGCGCTAAGTCTAATGCTTCTTCAAATGATTTTGCTGTTTCTTTCACAAATAACACTGCACCAGGTACCGTGATCTTAATTTCTAACATTTTCTCTTTTACCTTTCCTAAACTTGTCGAAACTTTAAGAAACACCTCACCTCCGGTTATTCGGTCATAAAAAGTGTCTAATTTGTTTAACTTTTCTTGAATGCTTTCTACCAATTTGCGGTCCGCAGTAAAGTGGATCGCGTGAACTTGCACTTTCATAAGCTTAAAATTTAATGGTGAAAAACGCTTTGGGAATCTTAGCAAAGCTGACAGAAAAAAGAACGTTTTAGATTCGTTATAAACGTATCTTATTTTTAGGCAGATGTCAAGTTTTTAACAGATTTTATTTGGCTACGCCAAAAAAATCTGTTAAAAAAGTCGCTGCTTCGCCGCCTAGTCGCCTGCGGCTTAGTCGCTAGTAGGGAGTCGCCTGCGGCTTAGTCGACTTCGTCTTAGTCGCGACTATGTCGCTTAGTCCGGAGGAAAAGAGTCCTGAGTGAAATAGGCCGAAGGCCGCACCACTATACCATCGCCCTCGGCGATTCCATCATTTACCATTCACCACTTACCATTAACCCTCTCTACTCTATACTCTCCTATCTCTAATCTACTTTATTCTTTGTGCTTTATGCTCTATGCTTTCCCTCTATACTCTCCTATCTCTAATCTAGATATTTCAATCGCACTAATCTCACCGCCACCCCGTTCTTCCTTAGAAAATCATGCCAAAAATACTGAATGGCCGATAAATGATCATTCGGTGATTTGACTTCGACGAAGGCAAATTCATCCCCTTTTTGGATAAATAAATCGGGGAAACCCTTTACATGCGTACCTAGATGCTCCCATAGGTAGTGAGAAATTGCCGCCAGCCCATCGGTAGGCATCACGGTCAAAAACCGCTCCATCAGATCAAAATCAAGGGAATACCAATCCACTAAGGGATTCATCGCACCTTGATTAGCCTCAGCTCGCGAGCGCAGCAAATCAAGTAAACCCACACGATCAGACAATAAATGCAGCGGCAATTCACCCGCAAAACTCTCTTTTCCATAATGACTCGGCGCCCATTGAAAGGGATGATGAAAGCCTTCTTTGCGATCGGCAAAGATCAAATCCCAGGCGAAAAGCCCGAGGAAATTACGCCAAATCTGGTTCTCCGTAAAGGCTGCATAATAGCCTTCAGATTGAAAATAGGCAACAACCCCAGCTTCTACTTGACCGATATATTCGGGTGAAATTTCAATGATTTCAGCTTGCTTAAGTGATGAGGTGACTTGTTTGATGGATTTCTTGGAGGCTTGTTTGGCCAAAAAATCTTCGAAAAAATGAATCTCCGTAGGAGAAACACAAATCTCTAATCCCACTCTAGCCCAAGAGATGGCTTCATCAAACTCCCCCATTTTTTGTAAAACGCGTACTCGCCGCTCCAGAGAGGCACCCGTTAAGGATACCTCATATACTTCTAAAGCCTCTACATAGGCCTTTTCGCGCTCTAATAAACGACCTAAGGCATAGCAGGCTTTTTCAAATGCTCGAATAGAAGGTTCAAATAGGCTAGAGGCTAAAGGAAATAAATGCACCCGCCAAGAAGCCAGCAGCTCATCCGCACTAGCAGATGTAGTATAAAACCATTCCCTCCACATCGAGATGGCCCATTTTTGTTCCGCTTCTTCTCGCGTTTGGAAATAAGGCTTTAAATCTTCCTCCTGAACCTCCACAAAGGCTCGGTGGCCTAGATCGCGCACTACGAAGTCGGTTAAATCGCGTGATCGCGTCCCAAAAAACAAGAACTGAAGGAAGGCAAACACCTCCACTCTCGCCGGCGCTACCACGCCTGAAGAAAAAGCAGCGATCAAATCAGCCGAGGAAACCAGGGCAGCTACTTCGTCTTTAGAAGCGGAGCTAAGAACTTTGATGCCTTGTTTTTTGGCCAAAGAAACACATTCCTGCTTTGTGAAAATCGATTCCGTTCCTTCTGAAATATCCATTAAAAAACCAGCGGAGCGCAAAACTTGCAGTGGACGTGCTATATCACCTATCTCTGGATAGGCTAATTTCTCTATCCGAAAATAAGGCGAACGGCGGGAGGCCAAACGCAAAAATAGGCATTGGGCAGCAAAAGATAAGTCAGAAAAATCTTGTAAAAATACTATTTCAGATTCCTGCAAAAGGGGCAAATAATGCCGGTCTATGTAGCGAAGAATATAGCTAAAATGATCCCAATAATAGGTTGCAGACAATTCTATTTCGCTTTTTTCGCTCATTGCTCAATATTGTTTATCTTTGTCTACCTTTTTAGGGGAATATCCTTTTATTCATAAATCAAAACAAAAATATGCAAACTGTTGCTAATTTCAATTTTGCTGGTAAAAAAGCGCTGGTACGTGTTGATTTCAATGTTCCTTTAAACGAACGTTTCGAAATTACAGATGATACCCGAATTAAGGCTACTATTCCTACGATCCAAAAGATTTTAAAAGACGGAGGATCGGTTGTGTTAATGTCTCATCTAGGTCGTCCGAAGGATGGTCCTACTGAAAAATACTCGCTAAAGCACTTAGTTACTCCATTATCATTGGTTTTTGGTGTTAAAGTAAAGTTTGTTTCAGATTGTATTTCAGATGAAGCAGTGGAATTAGCAAATGGTTTACAAGCAGGCGAAATCTTGCTTTTAGAAAACCTTCGTTTCTACAAGGAAGAAGAAAAAGGGGATGTTGATTTTGCCCAAAAACTAGCTCGTCTAGGTAATGTGTGGGTGAATGATGCCTTCGGAACAGCACACCGTGCACACGCTTCTACAGCGGTGATCGGACAGTTTTTCACCGATAAAGTGAGCGGCTACGTGATGCAAGCAGAATTAGATAATGCACAGAAGATTCTTGAATATTCCGAACGTCCGTTTACGGCGATTATGGGTGGATCGAAAATCTCGGATAAAATCTTGATTATTGAGCGTCTTTTAGACAAAGTAGATAATTTAATCATCGGCGGCGGTATGACCTATACCTTCTCTCTTGCGGAAGGTGGTAAGATTGGAAAATCGATCTGTGAGCCTGATAAAGTTGCTCTAGCGAAGGAATTAATTGAAAAAGCGAAGGCCAAAGGCGTGAACTTAATCATGCCTTTAGACAATGTTTGTGCAGATGATTTCAATAATAATGCTAACCGTCAAACGGTAGAACGCGGTGAGATTCCTGATGGTTGGGAAGGTTTAGATATCGGACCTAAATCCATTGCCTTATTCCAAGAGACGATTGCAAAATCAAAAACGATACTTTGGAACGGCCCAATGGGTGTTTTTGAATTCCCTCATTTTGCCATTGGCACAAACGCAATTGCAGATGCTGTAGTAAAAGCAACAGAAGAAAATGGTGCTTTCTCCTTGATTGGAGGTGGTGATTCCGCTTCTGCTGTAAATAATGCAGGTTATGGCGATCGCGTTAGCTACGTGTCCACTGGTGGAGGTGCTTTATTAGAATATATGGAAGGTAAAACTTTACCTGGGGTTGCGGCTTTAGAGGCTTAGGGACTGATAAATTATATAAAATTGCCGAAGGCGAGGAATGTTTCCTCGCCTTTTTGTATTTTAGTCTTTTGACCCAGATTGCCTCTATGATTCAGTATAAAAAACCCAGCCATCTACGTTCTAGCTACCTAAGTTTAGATAGTCGTCAAATTTATGAGCCGTCTAAAACGGCCTTTTTTGCGGTGAACGGCCTGAACCACGATGGGCACCAGTATGTAGAATCTTTATATGCCAAAGGTGTAAGGGAGTTTATCGTCGAAGAATCAGCATGGCACGGAATTTTAGCTGAAAAAGCAGCTAACTGGGAACAGACAAACATTTATGTCGTCGAAAATAGTATCGCCACCCTACAATCAATTGCCAAAAGCCACCGGGAACAATTCCATTTTCCCGTACTAGGTATAACCGGATCAAATGGCAAAACAATCTGCAAAGAATGGCTTGCCATCTTGTGTAACGGAAATTTTTCCGTTGTAAAGAGTCCGAAAAGTTATAATTCTCAAATCGGGGTTCCGCTTTCCATATGGGCCATGAAGGAGAAACATACCTTGGGAATTTTCGAGGCCGGTATTTCTCAGGTGGGTGAAATGGAAAAGATTGAAGCGATGCTTCAGCCTGATTATGGCATTTTTACTCATTTTGGAGAAGCGCATGGTTCAAATTTTAATTCAGACGAGGAAAAGTTAAGAGAGAAATTAACGCTCTTTAAAAAGGCCAAAAAACTCGTCTATCGAGTAAAAGACCTTCAAAATGATCCTATTAATCGAATTATGCAGGAGATAAATCCATCCTGCGAATTATACGGCTGGAACACGATTAGTCCAGAGAAGGGATTGTTTACATTTTGGCAAACAAAAGGTAAATCCTCTCAAATAAAAGTTATCAAAGCAGCACAAAGCGAGGCCTTCATCGACAGTCAAATTGATTTCACAGACGAAGCATCGCTAGAAAACGCAACGCATTGTATCATTATGGCCTCCATTTTAGGCCTTAACCGAGACGAATTAGGTTTAAAGGCTAAATTACTTAAGCCTATATCTATGCGCCTTGAAATGAAAGAAGGATTGCGTGGAAATACACTAATAGACGATTCCTATAACAACGATTTAGATGGCCTTCGTCTAGCCTTACCTCTTTTACAGAAAAAGAGGCAGATGAAAAGTGTTTTAATCTTGAGTGATTTTCTTGAAACGGGTTTACCCGAAAAAAATCTCTATTCCACCATTTCTACCTTAATTCAGCATCAAAAAATTGATCGAATCATAGGAATAGGAGAACAAATCATCCGTAATAAAATCGTATTTGACCAAATAGATGTCTTCCATAGTACCGATGATCTTATCGCATCGGGTCTTTTAAATTCGATCAGTAATAGCCAAATATTACTCAAAGGAGCACGAAAATACAATTTTGAGAAACTTGTACACGCCTTAGAAAATAAGACCCACAGGACGCAATTAGAAATTAATTTAGATGCTTTACAGCACAATTTAGCCTACTTTAAAAAAGAGATAGGTCAGCAAACAAAATTAATGGTGATGGTCAAAGCATTTGCTTATGGGACAGGAGCCATTGAAATAGCCACGCTGTTACAAAATAGCGGTGTTGATTATCTAACCGTAGCTTATACGGACGAAGGCGTATCCTTGCGAAAACATGGCATTTACGTACCTATCATGGTCATGAATCCGAACATAGAAGAGTTTGATAAACTAACAGAAAATGGCTTAGAGCCAGAAATCTACAGTTTTGAACTTCTAAAAGCAATCGATGAATACGGGACACAACAAAGTAAAAATATCAAAATCCATATCAAATTAGATACGGGGATGAAAAGATTAGGATTTGAGCCAGCTGAAATCGCTGAATTAGCAGAGAATTTAGCTCAAATGCCTCATTTGTGGGTGGCTAGTATCTTGAGTCATTTAGC
>CAMDSI010000052.1 GCA_945906915.1 Spirosoma fluviale
ATTCAAGAGGCCTACGATAAAGGATTATTAGGCAAGAACATTTTAGGTTCGGGCTATGATTTAGATTTATTCGTTCAACCAGGTGGTGGTGCGTATATCTGTGGAGAAGAAACGGCTTTATTAGAATCTTTGGAAGGTAAAAGAGGAAACCCTCGTAATAAACCGCCATTTCCAGCCGTAAAAGGCTTATGGCAATGTCCTACGGTAGTTAATAACGTAGAATCTATCGCTGCCACTTCATGGATCGTGAATAACGGTGGTGATGCGTATGCGGCGATCGGTGTAGGACGCAGTACAGGAACAAAATTAATCTCGGCTTCTGGTCACATTAAGAAACCAGGCGTTTACGAGATCCCATTAGGGATTACGGTCGAAGATTTCATCTATTCGGATGAATGGTGCGGCGGTATTCGCGATGGACATAAATTAAAAGCAGTCGTAGCCGGTGGTTCGTCTGTGCCTATTTTGCCGGCAGAATTAATCTTAACCACAGCGGCAGGAGAAAAACGATTGATGACCTATGAATCTTTGTCGGATGGAGGCTTTGTCTCAGGTACGATGTTAGGTTCAGGTGGTTTTGTGGTGATGGACGAGACAGCTTGTATCGTACACAATACCTTGACATTTGCGAAGTTCTACCACCACGAGTCGTGTGGACAATGTTCTCCTTGCCGGGAAGGAACGGGTTGGATGGACAAAGTAATTAACCGCATCGAGCACGGTCAAGGTCGCAAAGAAGACATCGATTTGTTAGTCGATGTAGCAAAGAAAATTGAAGGAAATACAATTTGTCCTTTAGGAGATGCAGCGGCTTGGCCTGTGGCTGCGGCGATTCGCCATTTCCGCGATGAGTTCGAATGGCATATTGAACACCCTGAATTAGCCACAAAACCAGGCGCGGTATTTATGCGTAAGGGGGCTAGTTGGACAAAATAATTTGGCAGAAATTAACGAATATGAAAGTTACGATAGATAATATCACCCTTGAGGTAGAACCAGGAACCACCATCATGCAGGCAGCTCGCATGATCGGGCCTGAGATTGCTCCGCCAGCTATGTGCTATTATGAGCCATTGAAGGGTTCAGGTGGAAAATGCCGTGCTTGTTTAGTGAAGGTGACTGCGGGTTCTGAAAAAGATCCTCGTCCGATGCCTAAATTAGTTCCAGCCTGCATTACAGCCGTTCAAGACGGGATGATCGTAGAAAATACGGTGAACGAGGATGTGATCGAAACTCGCAAGGGGATTGTCGAATTCTTATTATTAAATCACCCATTGGATTGCCCAGTGTGTGATCAAGCGGGAGAATGTCATCTGCAAGACTTCTCATTCGAACATGGTGTTTCTTCGACACGTACCGTGGAAGAGCGCAATACCTTTGAACCCACGGATTTAGGGCCCAATATTCAGTTGCACATGAACCGTTGCATTTTATGCTACCGTTGTGTGTATACTGCCGACCAAATCACAGATGGCCGTGTTCATGGTGTCATGAACCGGGGTGATCATGCAGAAATAAGTACCTACATTGAGAAGGCGATTGATAATGACTTCTCGGGTAACGTCATTGATGTATGTCCGGTGGGAGCATTAACCGATAAAACCTATCGTTTTAAGAGCCGTGTTTGGTTCTCTAAACCAGTGGATGCGCATTGCGAGTGTAGCAAATGTTCTGGAAAGGCGACGATTTGGTACAAAGGCGAGGAAGTGATTCGCGTGACTGGTCGTAAGAACATGTGGGGCGAAGTTTCTGATTTCATTTGCAATAGCTGCCGTTTTGATAAGAAGAAAACAGCGGATTGGGTGATCGAAGGACCGACGAATGTGTCTCGTCACTCGGTGATTTCAGCGAATAAATATGGGGCGAATTTGATCAAGCCTGCCTTCCCGATTTTGCAAGCGGCGCGCGATTACAAGCAAATTAATGACGACCGTGACCGTAGTTTTGTAGGTATTCAACCTGCTTTACCTAAATCTAAAAAGAAATAGATGGACTTATTTGATTCAATATTTTTTGCCAAAGCTTCCTTCATCGGGATTATTTTTGCTATTACCTTAGGGATAGCAGCCTATTCAACGTATTTCGAGCGTAAGATTGCGGCCTTCATGCAAGATCGTATCGGTCCAGATCGTGCGGGTCCTTTCGGTATCTTGCAACCTTTAGCGGATGCGGTGAAGATGTTCATGAAGGAGGATTTCATTCCGGCAAACTCGAACAAATGGTTGTTCATTATGGGACCTTGTTTGTCTATGTTGACGGCTTTGATGACATCGGCGGTGGTGCCTTTTGGAGATACTATTACGCTGGGTGGTGTGACGTTTGACCTGCAGGGTATTGATGTGAACATTGGTATTTTATGGGTATTCGGAATTGTTTCTCTTGGTGTTTATGGCATCTTAATTGGTGGCTGGGCATCTAATAATAAGTATTCTTTGTTAGGCGCGATTCGTGCTGCCTCCCAAAACATCTCCTACGAACTAGCGATGGGTCTTTCGATCATTGCAATTTTGATGATGACAGGTTCTCTTTCGACTAAAGCAATTGTGGAGGCACAACAAAACGGTCACTGGAACATCTTGTACCAACCGATGGGCTTTATCATCTTTTTGATTTGTGCGTTTGCGGAATGTAACCGTACACCATTTGACTTACCCGAGTGTGAGACCGAATTAATCGGTGGATACCATACGGAATATTCTTCCATGAAATTAGGCTTTTACTTGTTCGCGGAATACATCAATATGTTTATTTCGGGAGCGGTGATGGCGACGCTTTATTTTGGCGGTTATGATTATCCAGGCATTGATTTTGTGACGGCTCAATTAGGTGCTACGGCAGCGACGTTGATCGGAGCAGGAGCTTTAATCGGAAAGGCTTTGGCCTTCGTATTCATCTTTATGTGGGTGCGCTGGACATTACCTCGTTTCCGTTATGATCAATTAATGGGCCTAGGCTGGTCAGGCTTAATTCCATTAGCGATGTTTAATATTGTGGTAACGGGATTAGGTGTTTTATTAGACCAACAGATTCTAATTGGAATCGGTGGAGTGGTCGTTTTCATCGCGGGAATCGTGGTGTACGATCAATTATTTGTGAAGAAAAAAATAGCATAGCGATATGAAATTAAGTAACCGAACGAAGGTAGTCGAGCAAGGCGAAATGACTTTAGCGGAACGCATGTACCTTCCTGCGATTGTAGGGGGTATGGCTACGACGTTAAAACACTTTTTCTCTAAACCGGTGACCATTCGTTACCCAGAGCAAACGCGTTATTTAGGGCCTATTTACCGTGGTCAACATATCTTGAAGAAAGATGAGCAAGGTGCAGAACGTTGTACGGCCTGTGGTCTTTGCGCGGTGGCTTGTCCTGCAGAGGCTATTTCGATGGTCGCTGAGGAGCGTAAGAAAGGGGAGGAGAAATTATACAGAGAAGAGAAGTATGCCAAAGTATACGAGGTTAATATGCTTCGTTGCATTTTCTGCGGTCTTTGCGAGGAGGCTTGCCCGAAAGAAGCCATTTTCTTGCGTCACGATCAAATGGTTCCTGTTTTCAGTAGCCGCGATGAAGTGATTTACGGAAAAGATAAATTAGTTGAAAAAATGGACCAACGCTATTTGCGCGAGGGCTGGAAATAAGATAATTATGGAGATTTCGAATATTTGGTATTTTCTTTCAGGTTTAACGTTGCTGAGCGCCCTAATGGTCGTTTTAGCCAAGAACCCGATTCACTCGGTTCTTTACCTGGTGTTCACTTTCTTCTGCATCTCAGGTCATTACGTTCTGTTAAATGCTCAGTTCTTAATGGCAGTAAACATTATTGTCTACGCAGGTGCGATCATGGTTTTATTCCTGTTCGTGATCATGATGTTTGATCTGCGCAAGAATCAACCAGAGTCTAAATCGAACCTAACGAAGTTAGCAGGCTCCGTAGTAGCCGGCTCTCTTTTAGTGGTTTTAATCGCCCTAGTTCGTCAAAATAATTTCATGTCGCCTAAAATCGAAGGTTTCAACTCCCAAACGGGTATGGTCGAAAACCTAGGTAAAGTTTTGTATTCAGAGTACCTACTGCCTTTTGAGCTAGTGTCTATCTTGTTCTTTGTGGCGATGGTGGGGGCGGTTCTTTTGGGTAAACGCGAAGCCGGTGAAAGGAACTTTTAATTTTTCATTCCAAATTGAGTGCTATTTCGGTATAAAATTCGAAAATGCGCTGTGCGATATTTTCTTAAATTTCATACCGAATTACCACTTTTAAAAATGCTTTAAATCTCTACTCTCTACTCTATTATCTATACTCTTATAAAGCACAAAGCATAAAGTTTGTATTAAAAAAGGGAACCTTCGGGTTCCCTTTTTTAATGATTACAAGAAACACATTTCACATACGTATCCGCGCAGCGGATTCAAACTCTATACTTTATTCTTTGTGCTCTATGCTTTAAATCTCTACTCTATACTCTCTTATCTCTAATCTATTTTCCGCGAACGCGGCGATAATCAAAAACCCCTACCTTCACCCCCAGCGTACCTGCAGCTCTGGACATGCCCGGTGTCTTTTCTTCACCGAAAGCGAAGCGGTAGTTCGCACCGCCAAATACTTTGACATATTTAAATAGATTTACTTCTAAATTGATTCCTGGTTGAATACCTAAGGTTCCAGGTCCTCTCCTATCATTTCTATTCATTCCTCTTCCAGGACCGGGTTGAGGCATCATCATACTACTTAAATAGGCAGGATATGCCATTAGTGGAGCGTCCTCTTGAATTCTACCTATCGCTAACGGAAAGCTCAAATGGATAACCTTGTTTGCCATAGGTGTTGCCTCTAACGTCAATGCACTAAAACGCTGACGAGGTTCAGGAGCCATTCCATTGCGATCATCTCTTCTATCCATCGAATTAAAGGAGGCGAAACCGAGGGATAATTTATTGTTCAAATGAACTTGTAACCCCATCCCACGTTCAGGGCCCCCTTTGCCGAATAGCATTTGAGATTGAAATGATAAGCCGAAAGATGTCAGCTTGTGCGGTTTGAAAAGAGTCTTCATGGAAGAAGAGGTGTCTTTCTTGATTTTGATTAAGGTTTCTTGACTAAAGGAATTGAATCCAATTAGTAGAAATGCAAGTAGGCGGATTGAAAAGTTCATATCGGTATATTTTTTTACGAAAATACGATATAATACGTTTGAAAAAATCTATTTAGATAGAAGGTCGTATTTTGAAGATTAATGGTCTGATTCTATCGATGAAGCCATAGCGTGGATTGCGCATATTTATCTAGATTTGTAAAAATCAATTTTGCTATGTGGCAGGCTGGGAATTATAAAAATACGAAGCGCACCTTTCAGGTGTTGTTTAATCTGATCCTTTGGGGGATGTGGGTGGGTTTGCCATTGTTAAGTCCCGTACACCAGACGCATAATACGCCCAACCCTCACCAGAATCCGGAGTTTTCAGCGCATATTTGGGTGGAGCTCATGACGGTGATGCCCTTATTCTATGTGATAACCCTGTTATTGATTCCCTATGTATTTAAGAAGAAAGGAATTTGGGTATTTTTCGCCGTTTTGATTTTGACCAATGTCGGCTTCTTCTTTTTTCAGGAGGTATTTCACCATTTCTTTTTGGAATTTGAACATGAACATGGTACAGCGCCGGAAATGTTAGGGATTTTTCCATTAATCATGGTGTCTGCAATTGCGTCCTCTTATGGTTTGTTATTAGAATTTTTAGAGCAGGATTCGAATAAGGAGGAACAAAAAAATGAACAATTGAAATCGGAATTATCCTTTTTGCGCTCGCAGATCAGTCCGCATTTTATCTTTAATATCCTGAACAGTATTGTCTATTTAATTCGGACCAAAGCCTCTGAGCAGGCGGAGGACGTAACCATGCGTTTATCTTCTTTAATGCGCTATATGTTGTATGATTCGGACCAAACCATGGTTCCCTTGACGAATGAATTAGCGTATGTAGAAAACTATATAGATCTTCAAAAAATGCGTTTCGACGGTAATGTTGCTTTTGATTTTCAAGTCAAAGGCGATGGGCAGGGGCAGATGATCGAACCTATGTTATTAATCCCTTTTGTAGAAAATGCGGTGAAACACGGGGTCGGTCTGGTGGAAAAGCCTTTTATCAAGGTGCAACTCGAATCGAATGAACAACGATTACATTTTCAGGTGAAGAACAAAAAGGGTAAAGAGGAGCAGGTTTTTAAAGATCCGAGTTCTGGCATTGGTTTAAAAAATGTGAAACGGCGTTTGGAATTACTCTATCCGAATAAACATACCTTGGAAATAAAGGAAGATGAATTGAATTTCTCTGTGGATCTAACGTTAGAATTAAAATAAGATGGAAAAAATGAATTGCCTAGTCGTGGACGACGAAGTGATGGGCCGAAAATTAATCGAAGAGAATGTGAAGCAAATTCCTTTCTTGAATTTGGTGGGATCTTGTTCGAATGCTTTTGAGGCGATGGAGGTGCTGCAGAAGGAAAAAGTTGATTTGATCTTTTTAGATATCCAAATGCCCGGAATTTTAGGGACGTCATTTTTGTCTTCTTTGGCCATAAAACCCTTAGTTATATTCGTCACGGCCTATGCAAATTATGCAGTGGAAAGTTATAATCTGGATGCGGTAGATTACTTAATGAAGCCAGTTAGCCTAGATCGATTTATGTTAAGTGCGAATAAGGCCTACCATATTTTTATGGGGAAGACCGTGATTCAGAAGGAACCACTGGAAGATTTCTTTTTCGCAAATGTGGAATATTCGCTAGTTCGGATTTCGATTCCTACGGTCAGTCATGTGGAAGGTTTGAAGGATTATGTGAAGATTTTTGTAGAGGGGGAGCGCCATCCTATTTTGACCAAACAGACAATGAAAAGTGTCGAAGCTAAAGTGGTGCCACATGATTTTATGCGTGTGCACAAATCATTTATAGTGAATTTGAAGAAGATCGAATCGATTAAACAACAGCGCATTAAGATAGGCAATTTTGAAATTGCTGTGAGCGATTCACATATAGGTGAATTAATGGAGCGCCTGAATGCTAGTAAGTTAAATTAAGTTGCAGGCCGACATGGAAGTTTCTTCCGGGAGATGGATTGTAAAATCGACCACCGGTGGCATTTAAATCTGGACCGGATGAATAGCGTTCATCGCCTAAATTATCTATTGCCGCCCACAAAGTCCATTTTTTTCTTTCATAGCTAATTTTTGTATTCCAAAGTCGATAAGAGCCCATTTTCTCCGCATTCGTATCATTTAAGAATTGGTAGTCTACGAATTGAAAGTTTTGCATCCAACTCAAACCAGAGGGGTGGCGCCAAAACAAAGTCGTTGCTTGCTGGTAAGGAGTCGTTCCTGTCAAGAAGTTTCCATTAGCAAAACGGAAGTTTTGCCAAGTATGCGATTGTTCTAAAGTCAGGGTGGGACTTACCTTCCAGGTAGAACTTAATTCCAAACCTTGCTGTGTGGTAGAACCCGCATTCGTGAAATAATCCGATCCGTCCGCCGCTCTTCTTATGACGATTGTTTCGTCTAAATTAAACTGATAGACATTCAGATCCCAGTTGAACTTTGCATATTTCCCTCGGTAGGTTATTTCGTGGTTCCAACCTTTCTCTGCCTTTAAATTCCTATTGATTATTCCGGTCGAAGGACGCATTTCCGAAATACTAGGAGGGGAATAACCATGCGCCACTTTAGCGACGATGCTTTGGTGATTACCTAATTTGCGTAAGATGGCTAAGCGGGGAGAAAAGATGGCTTCGTTTCCGATGTATTCAGTCCAATAGCTACTCAAACTGCCAGAGAAGGTAAATATCCAATTAATTAAACCAGCATATTCGTTTTGCAAAAATAGACTTCCTTGTTGCACATGCGTGTTTTGAGTTAGCTGTAAGGTGTCTTTAGCCCCATTTCTATTGCCAAAGGTGGAACTATTCATCTGACCAGTTTGGTATTCAAATCCGAGATCATAACTGATGATTCCTTTTCGATGGAAGACTCCTCTCGTAGAATAATTAGGTTCATTCCGGATTTCATAATTCCGTATCGTCGGGTTTTCGACATCGTTCACTTGCAAGGATTGACCGAGGTCCCAGGCCCATTGCTTATTTATCACTTGGGAGGCTCTCGCACTCAATCCATAACTTTTTATCTTGAATGTGGCTCCTTGTTGTTGTGCACTTTTGAAAATACCTGCTGCGGGCCTGGCTTGTTCTGGATTAGCTAGAAATTGTGCTTTCGTGAGGCCTCCTGGTGTTTGGTAAGCTAAATCCACATAATAGGTCGTCAGATCGATGTTCAAATCCTTCGCAAAGCTGTGGTGAAATTCATACGAAATCCATTGCTTTTTCATGGCGGATTGCGCTCTATAACCTTCCTGTTGGTTAAATGAAGCATAAAGGCGGTGATTTTCAGAGGAGATATCGATCGCAGTTTTCAGTCCTCCTAAAGAGTGGTAGACATTCTCCGCACTAATTTTATTTCCTTGTGGGGTACTTTCAAAAAGTAGAGCGCCTCCAGTTCCAGCGCCATATATTCCGGCAGATGGACCTTTTGTGACTGTTAGGGACGAAAATAGGGCAGGTTCTAGCAGTGAAATGTAGGTGTTATTTCCAGCATCCGTGAAGGGAATTTGATTCCAGTAGACTTTGGTATTTCTAACTCCAAAAGGGGCTCTCAAAGAACTTCCTCGAATGGCGATACGGTAGCTGCCTGGAGAGCGTTCTTCCATTCGGATACCTGCCATAGAATTTAGAGCGGATACGAAATGAGTCGAACTGAAGCGCTGCAAATCAAAACTGCGCACAAATGCATCTGGTGTATTTAAGGCACTGCGTTTTTGTTCGAAAATAGTGACTTTTACCTCGTCTAATAGAGTAGTTGAATCCTTTTGGCCCAAAACAGGTAAATACAAAAGTAGGAGTAGTATCAGTTTCTTCATCTTAGAAGAAATAGGTAAATAAGGTAGAAGGAATAATTGTTTGAGAAGCTAGAATCGACTTTGATTTTGGATTAGCGACTGCTCCTAAATTGAGTATTTCCACATTAAATGATAAGCCGAATTTACCCTTAGTTAAATCTATTTTTGCTTTGTAGCCTAGGTCGTTTTCTGTAATAAGTGATTGGAAAGGTACACCGATGTAACGACCATAAAGAGTGACTTCCCGGTAAAGAGGTTCGAAAACCTTTGCTTGGATTAACACATTTGTTGTGCCAGGGATATATAAACCTATGCCTGCACTAATTCCATGTAGCGAATATTTCTCTTCCTCTATATACTCCGCTTTTCCTGAACTTATCTTGCGTCCGATCGATTTGCTATAAATACTCAAACTCGGAATCCATCTGGTAGTATTCAATTTAGGTGATGTATTCCATTGCAAACCTACTTCAGCCTCTCCACCTCGATAGGTCGAATTCAAGCTTTCTGTAGGGGATAATGGTTGGTTGAAGTTATTTAACGGCGGGTCGATAAATTGATATTTACTTCGATCCACTGAACTACCCATGACATTCCCTAAGGTCTTTAAGGCGATGAAAGTACGGCGATTTTTGTTCGGATTTTGAAAGGAGATTTCTGCGGCTAAATCTACTGTCATTTGTGATTCATGCCAAATGAAATGAGATGCTCCAATGCTGGAGTTGAAACGAAATTTTTGGCCAAAAATTCCAGTGGAGATAAATAAAAAAAGAAGCGCAATCGAAAATCTCATAGAGACAAATATAGCTGATTTACCAATACTTCCCCTGATTTTTCAAGGCAAAAATCAAGCCCCTAGAAATGATGTTGACATGATTAAGCAGGTTAGCCACTCTTCCAAAATGTGATCTCAATACTAGGTATCGCTCTTTCCAGGATCGCTTTAAATTCTGAACGGAGGCGCCACCCATCAAATAATTGCAAATAGGAGCGTCGGATTTAACAATGGAGCTGCTTTTTTTCAATACCTTGATTTCCCAGTCGATGTCTGAACTAAGTTTGTATTGTAGGTCAAAAAGCGGCGAAATACTTCGTTTGGCAATAAAGGCTTGATGGCAAACCAACATACCGAATTTGAAATCACACCACGTTAAATTAACTGGTAAACGATGAGGTGTCACCTCGCTACGTAAGCCTAAGTGCCGACCTTCGTTATTCACAAAAACCGCTTCGCCGTAGAGTACATCTGGATTTTTTGCGAGTTCTTGTAAAAGGTTTTTCAAGGTCGTTGCTGACGCAAAAGTGTCCCCAGCATTCAAAAAAAGGATATAATCGCCTTTGGCTAATTGCATTCCCTTGTTCATCGCATCGTAGATACCCCTATCTTTCTCCGAAATGAATTGATTAATCTGCGATTTATTGGCTTCAATTATTTCTAAAGTTCGATCTTTCGACGCCCCATCTACTACGATATAGTCGATCTCATCCGCTAGGCCCTGTTCGAACACACTTTTAAATGTTCGCTCTAGGTAGGCCTCTGCCTGGTAGGTGATCGTGATGATACTAAGCTTTGGCATAGAAGTTTAGGTGTTGCTGAGCAACGATTTTTTGATCATACAATTGCACGGCGCGTTCTCTGGATTTTGCTCCTGCTTTTTCGTCGTTTAAACACCAGTTGATTCCTTTGGCCAAATCTGCCGGGTCAAACGCCTTTGCCACATAACCCGTTTTCTGGTGCTCAATCATCTCTGGAATACCGCCTACTTCGAATCCGACGCAGGCCGTGCCGCAGGCCATCGCTTCCATAATGGTATTAGGTAAATTTTCTTCCAAAGAAGGTGTCACAAAAACATCTGCCGCGGCATAGATGTCGCGCATTTTGGCCGGGTCAGTCACTTGCCCAAAACTATGCGATCTAAGTGGTAAATCTTCTGCCATTTCCCCACCTACAATCAGTAATTCAGTTGTAGCGGAATCGATGAATTGTAGCGCCTCTTTTAATAAATGAAATCCCTTCGCCGGGGCATTCACGCGCATGGCTACAAATAGAATATATTTTTTGCTTGGATCTAATCCTAAGCTGTTCGTAGTAGGTGAGAAGAATTCGGTGTCTATGGCATTCGGAATGGTCTGGATGTCATGATCTCCTAGAATGCTACTTTGTTTGGCTCGATTCCCCAGCCAATCGCTACAAGTTATGATGTGTAGATTTTTCGAAGCGAATCCTCCCTTTTTCGCTTCCCACCTGCGATGTGAAAAGTCATTCGCTCCTGGATTTTTTACGAATTTGCAATCACCACAACTTTGCTGAAAATGATCACAATCTCCACTATGGTGGCAACCGCCCGTAAAGGCCCACATATCGTGGAGGGTCCAAAAAATAGGTTTATTCAACCGGGTTAAGGAAGCAATGTCGTCTACAGATAAAAAGCCAAAATTCACCCAATGTAAATGCACAATGTCTGCCTTTTTTATGATGGGATGCGAAGAAATATCACTTCCGAAAACGCCCGGATTAAACA
>CAMDSI010000053.1 GCA_945906915.1 Spirosoma fluviale
GCTAATAATTGACGTCCTAAAGTCCCTTCAGCTGAATAACCAATTAATAAAATGGTAGCATAAGAATTAGAAATATTATCAGCAATATGTTGCTCTACACGACCCCCAGAAATCATTCCAGAAGAAGAGAGGATAATACAAGGTTCGCGGTAATCACGAATGGCCCTACTTTCCTTTTCTGTTTGAAGGAATATCAAATTATCCACATCAAATAACTCCTCATTTTCTTTATGAAATTCACGAGCCTCTGGATTTAAGTAGGATAAATACTTAGAATAGATCTTAGTAGAACTGCGACCCATCGGGCTATCCGTAAATACGCGTACTGCTGGAAAATTACGCTCTTCGATTAATTTATTCAAAGTATATAATACAGCCTGTGTTCGACCTACAGAGAAAGCAGGAATAATTAATCTACCTGGACGATCGATACAGGTCTCTTTTATCACTTTTCCCAAAGCATCCATTGGACTATCTTTATCCGCATGAATACGATTTCCATAAGTGGTCTCACATATCAAATAATCTACTTCAGGAAAAGGCTGAGGATCAATATGCAAAGGATAATTCGCACGACCAATATCTCCACTAAATCCAATTTTCTTCGTCTCTCCTTTCTCCGTAACCGAAATAAGTACATGCGCGGCCCCTAATAAGTGCCCTGCTGGAACAAAAGTTATTTCTAAGCCGGGAAATACAATAAATCTTCGATTGAACTGAAGAGTTACAAAATTCTCCAGGGCATTCTCCACATCTTTTTGAAGGTAAAGATCGCCTTTTCGCAAAAGTCGATCCATTTGCTTGTGCTTTTTACGACTTTCCCCTTGCGCTGCGCGTAAACGGCGTAAATGGAGACTAGCTGAATCCATTAATAATAACTCTGATAAATCAGCCGTGGGAGGCGTACACAAAATTTGACCTTCATAACCTTCCCGATAAAGCATCGGTATATTACCAGAGTGGTCAATGTGAGCATGAGTAAGAATCACCAAGTTAATTAGTGAGGCATCGAAAGGAAAAAAAGATTTTTGCTCCACCGGTTCATCGAAGTCGATTTTACGCTCCATGTCCGTTCCACAATCGATTAATATTTGATAGCCGTCATCCAATATCAACAGAAACATACTTCCTGTTACCTGTCTAGCGGCTCCTAAAAAGGATAATTGCATAGAAAAAAGAAAATAGGGGCTGCAAGAGCCCCTTATACCTTACAAAAATAAGAGTATTTTCTTAGAAATTAGTTGACAGCAGAGAATTCCGCTTGAATTTTGTCTAATTCTTCTTTCGTATTTAATCGATCAGATAGTAAAGTACGGTAGCGGAAAGTAACAGACTCTCCTTTTTTCAAAGTCAAATTACGTTCATCCTTTCCATTACTAAACACCTTAGCTCCTAATGGATTCACTGCAAACAAACCATAGCCACGAGCATGCCAATAGCTAGGATAAGATACATTAGATGGATGATCAAAAATAGTCACTGAAATAGGGTGTTTGTCCATTTCTCCGTGCAAATTCATCCATTTAGCGCGTGTACTCCAAACAGCCTCTCCCTTCACTCCTTCTGAGCTCAAATAATCTCCACTCACGCCCGTATTATCCATCACGGGAACCTTCGTCTCCACTCCGTGCGCATCGGTAAATACATCCGGCTTATTAGAAGGAATTTCTAATTGACGTGCGACACGGATAGCGAACATTCCATCCTTCACATCTTTAAATAAAACACGATCCGCTACAGCCGTTAATGTAGTGATGCGATCTACCGTTCTTGAATCTGCCGTACCTGAAAATACATAAGTCGTCTTTTCTAGTAAGACTTTTTGGCCTTTACCATCATTATCAATCCAGTCAGCAGAAACCACTAGCAAACCTTTCTTCGCATCTTGCTTTATAATGGAAGAGTGAACGATCGTTCCCATCTTATGCGTTTGTAAAGAGGCGATGATATTAGTTGAGTTGTTCCAATAATCAAAACCATTCACATCCTCGTAATTCAACCACATGCCTACATGATGTGGATGATCTACACGCTCCCCAGCCCGAGGAGCCATCGGATAACCACGCGTGATGGTCGTGCCTTGGGCAGAAATTAAAGGAAATAAAACCGCTTTCTTTAATACATTTTCTCCTGGGAAGAAATACGACGTAAACGGCTTTCCTCCTACGGAAACATCGACAGACGTTTTACCATTCTTAAATGAAACAGGAAGATTTTGAGCTATCGAGCTAAATCCAACAAGTCCTAAACATAAGGTTAATATCTTTTTCATAGTGCTTATTAAATAAAATTCCGAAGGCCAAATGACCTTCGGAATTTAAGTTAAGAAATCAAATTAAACTTAGTATCCTGAATTTTGAGGGAATCCTCCGTTTTCAGATAAATCCACTTGCTTTTGTGGAATAGGACGAACATAATGTATATCCCTTACACCTACAGCACCGTCTGTATTATAAAGCTTAACACGCTCCACTAAGTTGTTCCAACGTTTTAAGTCCATCCAGCGTGTTTGCTCTCCAGCTAATTCACGAGCACGTTCTTCCATGATTAAGTTCATATCTACAGCTGTCACTTTCATTGCATCTTCTTTACCTTTAGCAGCTGCACGAACACGAACCATATTGATAGCCGTCACTGATTCAGCCTGTTTTCCTAATTTGAATTGAGCTTCCGCTAACATCAAATAAGTATCCGCTAAACGGTGTACGAAATAATCTCGAGAACCATTCTCATACGTCATATCCGGACGAAGTGGATCGAAGAATTTCTGTAATGTAGGGAACAAAGCAAAGTTGTACAAACTAGGAACCAATACTTGGTATTTCTTAGCAGCACGCTCAGCTAAAGTCATTTCATATCCAGGAATAAAGATAGCTGTATCACCGGCCTTATAAGTTAACGTAGCTTTAGAAGCATCGAAACTTGTATTGATAGGTGTAGCAGATGGCTTATTCGATAACCAAGTATCTTTAAATGTTTTCTTGTAACGCGTATCGTTCACACGATCAGCAAATACCGTATTCAACAAATAAGGAGTAGGCTTCAAACGCTTAAATGGACGACCATTCACTACATCACGTTGCATACCAGGCTGCGTATCATATTGCATACCAAAGTACAAGTGAAGCTTATTACCCTGGTTATCCACAAATCCATTTGTTAATGGATCTGACGTATATTGAACCGCAAAGATAACTTCATTATTGACTTGATTAGCTTGATCAAAAACGGAAGAAAAATCCGGTAATAAAGCAAAACCGTAATTAGCAATTACCGTATTACATAAAGTTGCCGCATTCGCATAGTCAGTTGACTCTGAGAACTTGGACGATGCGCGAGTCAAGTATACTTTAGCTAACAAATTTTCTGCAGCTGGCTTAGTTGCACGACCATAGTCTCCTGCCGCTTTAACAGCAGGTAAAACAGCAATAGCCTCTTTTAAATCGGTCTCAATTTGCTTATAAACTGCTTGTTCCGTTGCACGAGTAGCCGCTTTAGTAGGGCCAGTAGTTTCTTTTAAACGAAGATCTAAAGGTCCAAACTGCTGCACTAAGATAAAGTAGTAGTGAGCACGCAAATACTTCATTTCAGCCACACGTGTTGCTTTTACAGCATCAGTTATACCCGTAACTGCAGGAGCACGATCAATAACTGCATTAATCGTATTGATACCTTTATAGGTCTCATCCCATAATTGAGCTAAGATATCTACAGAAGATGTCAATTGTGAATCATAAAAGTGGAACCCTTTATAAGATCCATCCGCACCAGCGCTATAGATATCTGTTCCATATTCTGACATGGTTAAACCACGTTCCGTTGCGTAAAATGAACGCAAAGGAGTATAAGCAGCATTTGTAGCAGCCACGAATCCTGGAGTCGTAGCAATGTAATCATTACTGATAGAAGAAACCACTGTCTCTTTCAGTAGATCACTACAAGAGGCAGTACCCAACATAATCGCTGAAGCAATACCTACTATTTTTAATGAATTTTTGATATATAAACTTTTCATTATTTCAGGGATTAAAATTTAATATTTAAACCAAACGTTGATACCTGCGTAGCCGGAGTCACGTTGTTATCTACGTTACCATTGGATGTTTCTGGGTCAACACCATTTTCTTTCGAACGATAGTTAGAGAAGATAAATGGTTGCTGAATACTAGCAAATAAACGTAAAGAAGAAAGTCCAAGTTTCTGCGCTGTTTTAGCAGGGAAACTATATCCTACATTTATGTTACGAACCTTGATGAAAGAACCATCATAGTACATAATCGCTGTATTATATGCCGGGAATTCCTGGTTAAAGTTAGGACGAGGATACTTAGCACCCGGATTATTCGGAGTCCAATAATCCACCTTAATTTGGTTATAACGACCTTGTAGATAGTTAGAGTTTTGGTGGAATCTAGAGACGATCATTTGTCCTTGACGTGTAAACAGGAAGAAAGACAAATCGAATCCTTTGTAAGAAAAACGATTTGTAATACCACCAGTCCATGTAGGAACATCAGAACCTAATAATACACGATCATCAGCCGTAATCTTTCCATCATTGTTAGAATCTCTCACTTTAATTTGACCTACTGTAAAGCCCATCGCTTTTGCTTTATCAGATTCAGCAGTTTGCCAAATACCAGCATACTCATAATCAAAGTAAGAATTCAACGGCTTACCAATAAACCAACGGTTACCTACGTCATCTTTCTTTCCATTATAAAGAGAAACAATTTCCTCCGTGTTTTTGTAGAATACAAAATCAGTACTCCATTTAAAACCATTAGCTGCATCAATATTATTAGTTGTTAATGAAAGTTCAATACCTCGGTTCATTGTCTCCCCTACGTTACGAGTAACGGCCGCGAAACCTGTTGAAGTTGGTAATTGATCTGACAATAACAAATCAGTTGTATTGGTTTGGTAATATTCAGCTGAACCAGAAACGCGACCTCTCCATACAGAGAAATCAACCCCTATGTTTTGTGAAGTGGACGTTTCCCATTTCAAATCCGCATTACCGATTGTATTAGGACGGTATCCATAAGCTGCTGTATTATTCCAAGCGTAAGATGTACGACCTTCTAAACCCACTGTTTGGTAAGGAGAAAGACCTTGATTACCTACTTGAGCATAGGAAGCACGAATCTTTAATTCATCTAACCAAGTTAAATCTTTCATAAAGTTTTCTTGGTGAACATTCCAACCCAAAGCAACCCCTGGGAAGTTACCCCACTTCGAATTTTGACCGAAACGAGATGAACCATCACGACGAGCAGTTACCGTTAATAAATACTTGCCTTTGTAATCATAGTTAATACGAGCCATATACGAAGCGATTGTCCACTGAATCAAGTTAGAACCTACACCTAGAATAGAAGAGGCATTTCCTACGTTGTAAAACTGTTGCGTCTCCACTGGAACACCTAAAACACTTTGAGTATACTGCTCAAAATTATCACGTTGCATGGATTGCAATAGAGTAACACCTAAGTTGTGATTCTTAAATTGCTTATTATATGTTACGATATTTTCAATTGTATAGTTAAAGCCAAAACGATTATCCGTAGTTGCTGTAGGATTACCACCTTTAATAGCATTTGTTAATGCACCATAAAAACGACCATTACGAGAAATCGTAAAGTCAGGTCCAAAGTTTACGCGGTATTTCAAACCTTCTGCTAATTGCAACTCAGCATAAATACTGTTAAACATTCGGTATTTTTTAGTCTCATCAACAACAGCTCCAGGAACGATCTCATTCAATGGATTTGTTAATAAAGCATCATCCGTTTGCTGGAAAATTAAGTTGCCACTATCATCATACGCTTTCGCTAATGGATTTTGTGACATCAAGAAACCATAAGGGTTGATGTTAGCTCCATTCGTAACAGCATACATTAAATAAGAAGATGCACCTACTTTTAAACGCTTGTTTACTTGATGGTCAACACTTGCTCTGAATGAATAACGTGTGAAATCTAATCCTTGAATAATACCGTTATCATTGAAATATCCAGCATTAATGGAGAACTGAGTCTTTTCATTACCACCTTGAACACCAATAGCATGGTTTTGCTGCATTCCTTTTCTAACCATCATATCTTGGTAATCAAGTGAACGGCCTTTCGCAATACCATCTAATTCGATAGGCGTAAATAACTTAGAATCAGCAAAAGCATCAATAACGCCAGTTGGTACTAGGTTACCATTCGCATCCTTATAGGTATTGATCGTACGACGTGACTCACGCTTCATTTCAGCATATTCAGCACCTGAAAATAAGTTTATCTTATCAAGTGACTGAGTCGAACCAACGTATGAATCATAAGAAATAACCGTTTTACCATCCTTAGATCCGCGTTTAGTTGTAATCAAAACAACCCCATTCGCACCACGAGCACCATAGATAGCTGTAGCCGTTGCATCTTTCAAGATTTCCATAGAAGCTACATCATTCGGGTTCATATCTTCATAACCACCAGAAAGAGGTATACCATCTACTACATATAATGGATCATTACCGGCGTTGAATGAACGACGACCACGAATTAAAACACGAGGAACAGTACCTGGCTTAGAACCAGATTGCGCTACGTCCACCCCTGCCACACGACCTTGCATCGCTTGACCTAAGTTAGTAATAGGCATCTCGGTGATTTGCTTAGCAGTCACAGAAGAAATCGCACCAGTCAATTGGCTTTTCTTTTGTGTACCATAACCTACCACCACCACTTCTTGTAAAGACTTAGTATCAGCACTTAAAGCCACATTGATCTGTGTTTTAGAACCTACTGCCACTTCTTGTGTATTTGTTCCCACAGCAGAGAAAACTAGTACAGCAGAGTTACCCACCGCAATTTTATAGTTTCCATCCGCATCAGTTGAAGTACCTTTAGAAGTACCTTTTACTGAAACGCTTGCTCCTGGAATACCAGAACCATCATCAGATGACGTTACTTTGCCTGAGACCGTCCGATCTTGGGCAAAAATTTGAATGCTCAATAACAGCATAATACCGCTAAGGAGCACCTTGGAAAGTAATTTTTTTCTCATAGGGTAATTAAAATTAAGTTGTTTGCAAAGTCTTTTGTATCCTATCCCACAAGGCTTTGCATTCTTGTTGGGATAATCTTAAGGGTTTAATTGGGTACTTATTTACTATTTTTAATCTCTTTATCCAGCTCATTCTTTTCGATAACATTTCAATCTTATTAAGATTATATATGCCGAAAAGCAAAAATACTATACGATTTACTCAATTAAATCTTATAATTATTCCATATTAACACGCAAAGGCTTTAGTAGTCATATGTTCTTTCATGACTCTAAGCGCTCCAAAAATCAAATTATAAACAGATTGGGTATTAATCTTCATTTGCTCAGATATTTGATCTGTATCCATATTTTCAAAATATTTCAAGGTAATGGCTTCCCTTTGACGCTTACTTAACTTGCTCAAGCTTTGGTACATTGTCTTGTGAGACATATGCTCTTCCTCTACCTTAACTAATTGTCTTTCAGGAGATGGCATATCTTCCATGAATTGATAATGGTATTGATCGTGGTGGTTTTGATTTTTCAATTGCGATTCTAATTGGCGAACAATTTTACGCTTAATAGAAGCCATTAAATAAAACTTAACACTCGTAGTAGGTCCAAGGCTTGCATGATTTTTCCAAATCTCAACAAACAAATCGTGTAAGCTATCTTTAATCAAGTCCTTATCACTTGTAATCCCCATACAATAGGTATAAAGTGGTTGAACAAAATGTGAATATAAGATGGCAAACGCCTGTTGATCTCCCGATCTAAACTGATCCCACACTTCTACTTCATTAATGGACTTCTTCATAAAAATGATCTAAAATTGTACAATAGCATTATCTTTTATAAATACAGACATACTACTCGGGGAATATAGAAGAATATTGTATAATATATCAAAGAAAATATTTAATTTTTTTCCGTAAACGTTTACGGAAACGTTTACATTTTAAAAAAGTTTAAAAGACAACGAGTAAATCAGAAATTTTAATCGTTTCTTTGAACAAATGCTTAAAATCAGGAATTGCATTTAATCAATATATACCTCTATGAATAAAAAATTAAACACACTAGATGCGTCAATGTTAGTGATGGGATCTATGATCGGGTCAGGTATCTTTTTAGTCAGCTCTGAAGTCGCTAGATCCGTGGGCTCCCCTATTTATTGGATTGGAACTTGGCTTTTAACAGCCTTTTTAACCATTACAGGCGCTTTCGCTTACGGAAAACTAAGTTCAGTTTTTCCGAAAACGGGTGGACAATATATTTATTTAAAAGAATCGTATAATTCCTTAATTGGATTTCTATTCGGTTGGACGACCTTTTTAGTTATTCAAACAGGTACAATAGCCGCAGTAGCAGTTGCATTTGCTCGTTATGCAGGATTTATTTTTCCTGGGATTTTAAATGATACTCCTTTAGTAGGTGATTTTATCACGACACAACAAATTCTAGCTGCCTCCCTTATTGCTTTATTGACCTATGTGAATAGTAGAGGGGTGCAATTTGCTTCTTTGGTACAAAATATTTTTACTATTACGAAGATCGGAGCCATCATCATATTAATCATTATTGGATTATATGTCGGAGTCCAAAATGAATGGATACACTTCGAAGGTTTCTTTGCCAAACCATTTACGGTGGATGCAGCTACCAATACCACACATGCGATTGGAGGGTGGGAATTGATCTCTTTGTTTGGTGTTGCGATGATAGGGCCCTTATTTTCCTCGTCTGCTTGGAATAATGTCACCTTTGCTAGCGCGGACTTTGAAGATCCTAAGAAAACAATAGCGAAGGGTTTAGTCTATGGATCCGCTTTAGTTTGCTTATTATACTTTTTAACAAATATGGCCTACTTAAGCATTCTACCTTTACAAGGGGAAGCTGAGGGAGTCAATTCGTATGCACGTGGAATTATGTTTGCCACTCAAGATCGTTTAGGTGCCGCCGCACTAGAAACGGTACTTGGTGGAATTGGAGCGCTAGTGATGGCCGTATTTATTATGATATCGACTTTTGGATGCAATAATGGTATAATTCTAGCTGGAGGACGCTTATTTCAAGCGATGGCAAATGATCGACTTTTCTTTAAGAAAGCGGCAGACACGAATGATAAAGATGTTCCTGTTTATTCTTTGGGAATTCAAGGAATTTGGGCCATTCTGTTATGCTTCTCCGGATCATATGGAGCGCTGTTAGACTTCACCGTATTTGCGATCTTGATTTTCTATTTCCTAACGGTAGCCTCCGTTTTCAAAAAAAGAATCATGCAAAATGAATTACCCTTATTTCAGAAACTCCTTTTTAGTGGATACTTGTTATTATTAGTAGGCATCGCTGGAAATCTATTATGGGTTAAGACACTCTCCTCTTCCATCGGATTAGGTATTGTGCTTTTAGGTATTCCATTTTACTTCGTTATGAAGAAAACTCAAAGCAATTGATTTGCTTTCATCCAGGTAATTAGACGATCGAACCACAAGTCCCCACTTGTGGTTTTATTGTTTAGTCCAAAGCCGTGACCACCTTTTGCGTAAACGTGTAAGTCAACCGGTACTTTATTGGCTGTTAAACGTTCTGCATACAATAAAGAATTTTTCAATGGAACTGCGTTGTCATCAGATGCATGTACGATAAATGCCTTAGGTGTTTGAGTGTTTACCTGCTCCTCGTTAGAAAATAGAACTAATTCTTCTTCAGTGGGATTTTTACCTAAGAGACTCTGTGAACTTCCGCCGTGGCCAAAAGGTCTAACCGAAATAACAGGATATAACAAAATAGAGAAGTCAGGTCTCAGATTAGCTCCAGCCTGAATTCCCGTATAATCTTTATTAAAATGAGTAGACGCCGTTGCGGCTAAATGACCTCCTGCAGAGAAGCCCATAATACCTACTTTGGCAGGATCAACATTCCATTTAACCGCATTCTTACGAACTAAGGCTATTGCTGACTGTGCATCCTGAAGAGGCGCATATTTCTTTTCAATTTGTGCAGAATCAGCTGGCAATCGATAATACAATACTAAAGCAGATACGCCTATTTCATTAAATTTAGCGGCAATATCATAACCCTCATGAGAGGACGCTAGAATGCGGTAACCGCCACCCGGACAAATCACAACGCAAGCACGCGCTTCCTTGGCATTAGGTGCAGGAAAGAATCGATACGTAGGAATCGTTACCTTAGAGATGCGCTCTATTCCATCGGCTCCTTTTACAGCAGTTTGCTTATTCGCTATTCCTTTATCATTCGGAATACCGGCTGAATACAAGGGAATAAAGTCTTGAGCCATAATGGGTGAGGCTAACAATAATAAAAGAATAATTTTTTTCATGAGGATGAGGTCTTTTCAGTAGTAATTAACAAGACAGCTGACAAGATCAAACTACTTGCGAATAACAATATACTACTTAAAGACTCCCCTAGAATAATATTACCCAAAAACAACGCAATTATTGGATTCACATAGGTATAAGTGGAAACAAGTGTCGCATCTAATACCTTAGATAGATACCCAAATAATCCAAAACCAAGCATCGAACCAATTAAGGCCAAATAAGCAAAAACAGCCAAGGCTTTAAAGGGTAAATCCGCTAAAACAAACTTCTGCAAATCCCCCTGATAAATAGAAATAGATAGCAAGATAAGGCCTCCTGTAAGCATTTGGATAGCACAAATCTGCGTAAAGTGATAGGAATTAGCTTTCGTAAATTGAATATAAAATACACCTAAATTCCAAGCTACCACCGCTATTAGAAGAAAGCCCATCCCTCGGTAAAAGTCAATTTCTTTCCCTGGAATAGCTAGGTTTTTTTGAGAGGCCAAAAGTATAATTCCAACAAAGCCAATAAGCGTACCTATCAACTTTCGCTTGCTTGGTTTTCGACCAGAAATCCAGAAAAACAATACTAATAGCAAGGGGCCGAATGCCATGAAAACAGAGGATAAACCTGATGGAATGGTTTGGCCAGCTAAAGCCATAAATCCGTTTCCCAAAGTAATAAGTAATACGCCTGCCATCAGATGAACTTTCCAATGCTGGAGAGTCAATTTCTTCCAATGTCCGCCCAAAATAGCCCAAAGCAGAAAGAATCCACCAGCTACTAAATTACGAGAAAAGGATATGACCAGTGGTGGAACAAATTCTAAGAGGATTCGTACACTCAGAAAGGTACTACCCCAAATAAGATACAGGCCTCCAAGTGCTAAAATAGTTGCCAACGATATAGCGTTCTTTTTTAACATCTTAGTCCAATAAATCGGGTCTTCTAGCCTGCGTACGCATAACGGCTTGCTCATGCCGCCAGTCTTCAATCTTTTTTTCATGCCCAGATAATAAAACTTCTGGCACATCCATCCCTTCAAAACTAGCAGGACGCGTATAAACTG
>CAMDSI010000054.1 GCA_945906915.1 Spirosoma fluviale
AATCCGGCTAATATCAGCTTAGAGGAAATGTATTTTGAAAAGGCGCCTTTGTATGCAGAATTTGGAAAGATAATCGTCGTAGGAATGGGCTTTTTGTTCGTCAACAAACAGGGTGAGATGGCCTTAAAAGTGAAGACGATTGCTCACGCAGACGAGAAAACGCTTCTCATGGAGTTCATTGCTTTCGTAAATAAGACCTATAAGTCCAGAGAGTTAACCTTGGTGGCGCACAATGGCAAGGAATTTGACTTTCCCTATCTCTGCAGACGGATGTTAATTAACGGCTTAGAGATTCCCAAATCATTGCAATTGCAGGGAAAGAAACCGTGGGAAATCATACACCAGGATACGATGGAGATGTGGAAATTTGGCGATAGAAGATCCTATTCTTCGCTTGAATTATTAGCGGAATTGATGGGAATTTCAGGGGCCAAAGCAGACCTCTCTGGAGACCAGGTGAATCGGGTTTTCTACAAGGAAAATGGATTAGCTAGGATAAATGAGTATTGCCTAGAAGACGTAATCGTAGTGGCGCAACTCTACCTTCGTTTTCACTTTTTAGATCTAGTTGCGCCAGAGAATATCGTCAAATTATAAAGTTTTAGCCGGGTTGCCGAATACGCGTTTCGATGCCGCTACATTCTCAATCACTACACTCCCCGCTCCTACTGTAGCGCCTTTTCCTACCTTCACACTTCCCACGATAGTGGAGTGAATGCCGATATAAACATTGTTCTCGATGATGGCTTCTTTTCCTATCACAGAGCCCGCTCCGATGGACGCGTAATCTGCGATTTGTGCTCCTGTTTCTATGATGGCTCCGGAACCAATGATGACGTGATCACCTAGTTTTGTTTCGGGTAATATTTGGGCGCCGCTACCGATGAAAACTCCGTAGGCTAGGCTTTTAACGTCTGCTATATTTGCCGTCGGGTGGATGGCATTTACCGGTTTTACTTCGCGTTCCTCTAAGATCAATTCGATCATTTTCTTGCGCTCAGTTGGGTTTTCTAGGGCGACGAATACGCCACAGTTTTTACCAATTAATTTGAAATAGGACTCATCATCTGCAGGCCCTAATACAGGTATCTCCCCAATACTCGTGTCTTTCTTTTTAGGATCATCGTCTAAGAAACCGTAGATAACGATGTCATTTTTTTCAAAAACATGTGCTACTTCTAGGCCAAAGGGATTAACTCCAATAATTATTACAGGTAATGATGTCATTTAGGATTGTATTTTATGCGTGTAATCTGATAATTTAAAGCCGGGTTTTCCATCCTTTAATAGGATTAATTCGGTGTAATTCTCACCCAAAGTAATACTTGAATCAGGGGACAAATGTAAGTTTTTCCCATCGATTTCTGTTAAGCCGTAAAAAGGAGACATGTCGCCAATGTTTTCTACCAACCAGGAATAGTGAATTCTTCCATCTGTCATCGGCGTTTCCACGAGGTTAAATAAGACATCTGCGCGAACGGTTGAACTTAAGGGAGCGTCTTTGATTTTGATATCTACGATGGCGCGCTCATTAGTAGGCAAGGCCTCATATTCCTCAATGGATTCTTCAGAATAGCTTCCGTCGGCGATAGCACAGAATGCATCGAGTAATAAACAGGCGTTTAATTTGCGCAAGGAATGCTTTTCCAGATCCCACCCAGCTCCGCCAGATTCGAGTAAAACTAAGCCATATCCACGAGAGGAGAAGGTATCTCCAAAAGCTCTGGATTCATATTCGTCTGTCCATTTGGCTATTTTTCCTGGGATGATGGGTTGGATTTGGTGCAACATGCGTTGACAGATTTGGCCTGCGCGCAAACGAGAGGGAGTCCAAGTCCCGTCCTCATCTCCTGTGGTGGCTAGGAAGGCGATATGCGTTTGTTCTGGGCTATTGCCTACCGAATACAATCGGTTTTGGTCGTGTAAATTGAAGGCGAAAGCAGGCTTGATTTCGTCTGCCCAAGCGGATAAAATGCGCGCCTCTATAGAGTTTTGTTTCGTCGCATCGCGGTTCATGTCGATGCCTAGAGCGGTTTCGCGTTGCCACCGTTCGGCACCATCTGCATTTAAGCGAGGAATGATGCGTAAGGTAATTTTCTGATGCAATTTTTGCTTAATCTCCTGGGCTAACTCCCCAGAAGAGGATAATAAACGAAAAATATCGGCTAAAGCCAGGGTGGCCGTAGCCTCGTCTCCGTGCATTTGGGACCAAGCGATTATTTCTATGCGGCCTTCGCCCCAGCTAATTTCCTGGATAGGTCTTCCCTCCTGTGTTTTTCCGATGGTTCGCACAGCAAAATTAGTAGACCATTCTGCCATTAATTCTTGCCATAGCTCTGCCGAGAAACGACGTTTCGTCAGGCGATTTTCGCGGAAGGTATCGTATTGTTCAAAGGCTTTTGCAAACAGTAGTGACATTTAGTAGATAGGTTTAGGCAAGTAATCTGCCCAGGTTTGAGATGTAAAGATTCCTTTTTTTCCTGAGCCGAACAAGACTATTAGTGTAATGATGAAATAACAGAACCAGGCCGAGGGCCCAAAAAGTTCTACTCCGAGGAGGGTGGCGGCTAGCGGGGTTTTGGCAAGACCTCCATATAAACTCACGAATCCGATACCTGCCGATAAACCTAATGGCAAGGCGAGCCATGATGCAAAACCGGAGGCCGCATGAGAGCCAATCAAAAACAGGGGCGTCGCTTCTCCCCCCTTAAATCCCATACCTAAACTTAAGTTCGTGGCGACTAATTTCCAAAGGGCAAAGTCCGGCGTGACCTGATCGAATGGTCGAAGTAAAAATTCCGAACCGAGTCCAAGAGTTTCGTGAAACACCGGGATGCTTAAGACGCCGAACAAAATCAAGCCCGCGAGAATCCCTTTTAGCGGACCCTGTACGGGTAATTTGTCGAACGTAGAAATTATAATCGATTCTGAGCGCTTATAGAGAAAGGCAATTAGGGCTAAAAACAGGCCCAAGAGCGCTAATTTGGCACAAAATGAAGCCGAAAACTCAGGTAAATTTATACTAGGGTAAGATAGATGTTTTGTGCCGTACACGTGGAGACTTACATAATTGGCGGAAAAAGCCGCAAAAAGGCAGGCGGGGATATGGCGAAAATTAATTTTCCCAACCTCCCCCACTTCGAGCGCAAAAAAGGCTCCGGCCAGCGGAGTTCCGAAAACGGAAGCGAATCCGGCAGCCATGCCGGCTTTGGGAAAAAGGTCTTTTGGAAAAATGGACGACCCCGAAATTTTCTCCCCTAACACTCGACCCATAGAGACCGCGACTCCTTCTCGTCCCACCGAGGCTCCGGCCAGGTGACTAAGCCAAGAGGCGGGGATGATGAGGTAGGCGGGGAAGGGGAAAATTGCGAACACGAAACCTAAAAGCGGTAAGGCATATAAATAGGATCCATTGTGTTGAATCCAGTCTAGGCCGGCTAAAAATAGGGATGAAAGGCTCCCTGTGGCAAAGGAGAGGGCGACCAATAGGCCTAGATTCATCAGAAATGCCTTAATTCGAGCCAAAACTATCGTATTTTTGTTTCAAAGGTAAGAATTATATTTTCCCTACCTTTGCAAATCTACTACAATGCCGAATCCAATGGATGAATTTTTAAGTTTGGGATTAAATCCACAGCTACAGCGCGCTTGCACGGAGGTGGGTTATACAAAACCGACGCCCATTCAGGAGAAGGCGATTCCGCTGTTATTGCAAGGCCACGATTTATTGGGAATTGCGCAAACGGGTACCGGGAAGACCGCTGCCTATGCTTTGCCCATTTTGATGCGCTGTAAATATGCGCAGGGAAAGAATCCGCGTGCCTTGATTTTAGCGCCTACTCGCGAGCTGGTGATGCAGATTCACACGGTGATGATTGGTTTAGCGCAGTTTACGGACTTGCGAATTTTGGCATTATACGGAGGATTAGGGCCAAAGCCCCAGATCCAAGCGCTCGAGGAAGGCATCGACATCCTCGTTTCTACGCCGGGTCGATTCTTAGAATTGTACCGCAAGGACGTGATTGTGGTGAAGGAATTGAAATTTTTGATTTTAGACGAAGCAGACAAGATGATGGATATGGGCTTTATGCCGCAGATTCGTCAGATTTTGGAAAAAATACCGTACAAAAAAAGGATGAACGGCTTGTTCTCCGCCACCTTCCCTGAGAAGGTGGAGAACCTGTCCCACGAGTTTTTAGAGTTTCCGATGAAGATCGAAATCACTCCGCAGGCCACGCCGGCGAGCCAGGTGACGCAATCTGTTTATGAGGCGCCGAACTTATTAACGAAGCTTCATGCCCTCGCTTACTTTATGCAAAACCCTGATTTTCATCGGGTTATGGTATTTTGTCGTTCGAAAGATGCGGCGAATGACGTGGAGAAATGGTTATTAAAGACTTTGCCTAAAGACCAAGTTCGCGTAATTCACTCGAACAAAGGACAAAATACGCGTATCAACGCAATGGCCCAATTCCGCGAAGGAAATGTCCGCGTTTTAGTGACGACGGATGTGGCCGCACGTGGGATTGATATCCCGAAAGTTTCCCACGTGATTAACTTTGATGTGCCCTTGATTTACGAGGATTATGTCCACCGAATCGGCCGTACGGGTCGTGCAGAGGAGATCGGCGAGTCGATTACCTTTATTACGTTAGCGGAGAGTTACCACTGGACGAAAATCGAGGAAATCATTCAGCAGAAGATTGAAATTGAGCAATTGCCAGAAGGAATTAAGATCGAAGAAACGCCATTTTTAGAGCAACAAGATATGTTACGCGCGGTAGATGACCAGCGCAAACGCGAGGATCCGGACTTTAAGGGTGCGTTCCACGATAAGAAATGGGTGATTAAGGCGAAGGCTTCTGGCAAGAAAGTACCCCAGAAAAAGGCCGTTACCAAAGCTGGACCCAAAGGCGGCGCCGTTCAAGGCCCTAAGCCCATCGTCCGTAATAACCGCCCAGGAAAGAATGCAAAATTCCGTCCTGGCGCAGCGTCCAATAAAAAGAAACGTTAGTTTTGTGTCTATGAAAAGAGTTCTGTTATTGTGTTTGATTTCGTTTGCTGGTTTTGCGCAGTCGAAGCCTGCGTCAGGTACCGCGGCGGCTGCCCCTGTGAAACCCGTTCGCGCAGCGAAGTACGAAGTATTGTATGGCTCGAAGCCCCTTTCGAAAGCCGACCAAAAAGAATTAAATGAGTTCGTGGCGAGCTGTGATGCGTCTTTTGGCTCGAGAGCCGAGGCGGTTACTTTCTTTGCAGAGCGCGCTTGGGAATATGTGGCGTCCGCTCGTTTAGACACCGCGACTTATCGCTTTAATTTGATTAGTGCTTTGGATCCAAATAGCGTCGATGCTTTTTGGGGACTAGGAGTTATTTCCTACCAAAGAGGCGACAACGATTTAGCTATTCGCTTGTTAAACAAGGGATTAGAAATAGATTCAACCGTGACAATGATGCGCGTGGATTACGCGATTGTGAAGCTGGATTGTTATCAGAAGGGGATTGATTGCGGGACTTTGGACGAAGTAGAAACGGAATTAGTGCATGCATTGCAGCAGGATCCGAAGAACGCGAGTGCCTGGATGAAACGCTGTCAGGTCGCCTATTACAAGGAAAAATATGAGTTAGCGTGGACGTATTTTCACGAGGCTCGCGTTGCTGATATTTTGCAATTGGACTTGAATTTTGGGTCACTTTTAGAAGCCAAAATGCCAGACCCCAAAGGCATATTTAAATAGTGTAGCGATGGGTATTCGTTCCTTTTTTGCCAAACCACTAGCGGCTCGTGTCGTTAAAAAGTACCGATTAAGCCAGGATCAGGCCTTTGAGCGCCAAGACTTTTGGCTGAAGCAGATGGTGGCGAAGGCGGAGAAGACGCTTTTTGGAAGAGGCCACTCGTTCTCCAAAATCAAGAACTACCTCGACTACCGCTCTAACGTACCCATCTTCGAATACGAAGACATTAAGCCCTATATCGATGAGGTAGTTTCGGGAAAAGAAGACATTCTTTGGCCTGGAAAACCAGCCTATTTTGCCAAAACTTCCGGCACCACCTCCGGCGTCAAATACATTCCCATCTCGTCTGATTCCATGCCATTTCACATTACCGCAGCGCGGGATGCCTTATTGCATTATGTGTATTACAGCGGGAATGCTTCGTTTTTAGACCGGAAATTGATCTTTTTAAGTGGCTCTCCGGAGATGACCGAAACCAACGGAGTGCCTACGGGCCGCCTTTCTGGGATTGTGAATCACCACGTTCCAGGTTATTTGCGCGGCAATCAGATGCCATCGTACCAGACGAATTGTATCGAGGACTGGGAGCAAAAGCTCGAATCGATTGTACAGGAGACGATCTCGAAGCGGATGGGTTTGATTTCCGGGATTCCGCCTTGGGTGCAGATGTATTTTGATCGTTTGGAAGAGCTATCAGGCCAAAAAATAGGCGACCTCTTCCCCGATTTCCAAGTATTTGTGACCGGCGGCGTGAACTTCGAACCCTACCGCGAGAAAATAATGGCCTCGATAGGCCGAGAAATTGACGTGGTGGAGACATATCCCGCCTCGGAGGGGTTCATTGCGTTTGACGACTCTTCGGGCGAACCAGGGCTATTATTGAACGTAGACGGCGGGATTTTCTTTGAGTTTGTCCCTACAGATACGTATTTCGGTGCAAACCCTGAGCGCCTAAGCCTGACAGAAGTCGCCCTGGGCGTGAATTATGCCATATTGTTGACGACGAATGCCGGCCTGTGGTCCTATTCCATCGGCGATACCGTGAAGTTTGTTTCACTTAACCCGTACCGCATTGTGGTGACGGGTCGAATCAAGCACTTTATTTCGGCTTTTGGCGAGCACGTCATTGCCGAAGAAGTCGAGAAAGCTTTCGCCGCTGCGCTTGCCGCCTGCCCTGAAGCGCGTGTCGTTGAGTTTACTGTGGCGCCGCAGGTTTCTCCTGCGACTGGTTTGCCTTACCACGAGTGGCTTATTGAATTTTCATCGCCGCCCTCTTCTATGGATGCTTTTCAACAAGCTCTCGATGCGTCGATGTGCGCGCAAAATATCTATTACCGCGACCTGATCACCGGGTCTATCTTACGTCCTTTGGTGCTTACTTCGCTTCCTGCTGGAGCTTTTATCTCGTACATGAAGTCACAGGGTAAATTAGGGGGCCAAAACAAAGTTCCCCGCCTCTCGAATGATCGGGGGCTGGCGGAGGGCGTCCTGCGGACGTAGTCGCGGCGGAGCCGCTTAGTCACCTTCGGTTTAGTCAATGAGTCGCCTGCGGCTTAGTCATCGCTTCGCGAATTAGGCAGATATGTTGTTTGCGGGCCGCATGAGCAATAACGTGTGAAATAAACGTCGAGGTACGCAGAGGGCTTTTCAGGTATTGACATTTTCTGTCAATATGCTTCATGTTTTTAGGGCATAAAAAAAGCCTGAATTTCAGGCTTTTTCAATTCGAATATTAATTAGGCGATTAGCCTACAATTACATCTTTTTTCATTTTGTGTTTGTTTAAAACTGGGATAAAGGTAGGAGGAAAAATGGATTAATGATGATTGTGAATGATTTATTTTATGGTTAAATAATCGCCGGATTTAAACCAAAATGTTGCCTATTTCATAAGCAAACTCAGGAGAGATATCGTAATCCCAACGCTTTCCTGAATCGTCTTTGGGCGATAAAATGATTTTCTCCCATTTTAGTTCTCCCATTTCACCAATGAGGGCTTTTTCAAAGATTGAATGGTCTTTTAATTGATCAATTCCATCTAAATGCTGGTGATTTAAAAGAAGCGGTAGCACTTCAATTCGCTTTAGTTCTCCCGTATTAAAAAGGCAATCAACATAATAGGGAGTAATTTCGATGATTTTATCTATGCGTATCATTATTGAAGTGGTTTAATATTGTGAAAACTCTTGCTATCCCACATCGTGATTAATTCAAATGTATGAATTTCTGCCCATGCTTGTACTAGCTTGAGTTTATTCTTTGGCAAATTTCCAGTTAGAATGGAGCCATCTAGAATTTTGATATTGGCCTCGAATTCTGCAAATTTTACTTTGAAGTGCGGAGGTAGATGATCGTTGAAGAACATGTAAATCGTTAGGCCGTAGAATCGGCAAATTTCAGGCATATTGTTAGTGGTTATTTTTGCAAACCTCTAACAATTTTCAGCCGAAACCTATCAGGTTATTGATAATCGAAAGAGGGTATTGACAGAAAGTGTCAATACCTGAAAAGTCCTCTGAGTACCTCGAGCAAAATATCTCACAATAGTGTCATTAAAGCACCCTAGGGCACATTAGGGCGTGCAACCTGTAAACCAGCAAAGTATTTGCGGAGGGTGGTGGGGCTGATTTTTTTTGCCACGATTTCTCCCTTTCGGTTTAAGAGATAAAAGGTCGGATTAGAGAAGGCATCGTAAGTGCTGCGCAAGGGGGAATTAGCGGGCATGTCTACGTGGATGACGTTTGTGTTTACGCGGTACTTAGAAATGAAATCTAGCCAAACCGTGCGGGAAAGGCCGGGTTCGTTACAGACCGCGAAACGGCCTATTTTTAGGTTCATGATGCGGGAGATGACGGAGGTGGTTGAGTCGATTTCGGGGACCTCTTTTTGGCAATGATCACAAGTGGGTGCGTAGAACATTAAGAGGGTGTAATCGTTCTCTGATGCGAATTTGTGGAGGTCCTGGGTGGCGCCGGCGGTGTCTTTTAGCACGATGTTTGCGGCGACTGCGTTTGATTTTAAGGCGCTCAATTTATCAGCTTCTTCTTTAAAGGCTTTTTTCTGTGCGGCGGTAAACGCGCCGCACGCATTCCCTACCCCATACTTTGTCAAAAACCAAGCATAGCCCTCTGTATTTCCCACGATGTTTCGGTTCTTCATCACGCTAGAGAAATAGTCGAAAACGAAGGGATAGGACTTTGCGCCGCAGTCGATTTTGGACATCGCTTTTTCTACGCCTACTCGGATGGAATCAGCCTGCAAAGGATAATAGGAGAGGTATTCGACTAGTAAAGAGCGGTAAACGGGGGTGAATAATAATTTGCCATCGCTAAAAGGAATACGCGAAAAGAACTTAGAACGCGCCGCATAATCAGTGCGGCTAGGAACGGATTCGTCTAGCGTATTCAGCGATTTAAAATAGAGCGTAAGCGTAGAAGATGGGGGTAGCGACAAAAGTGCTTTCTTACGGAAAGCAACTAAGTCAGCAGTTTTTGACTGGAAAAAGGCTGCTTTTTCCGCGAATTTGAACTTACGGCCACGGGAAATTTCTACTTGGTACAGGGAGTCGATGACGGAAAACGATTTTTCAAGTCTTTGGTAGTTCAAAAACACTTCGTTTTTCGGGTCAGAGGAGTGCGCTGAGGCTAAATAGGCCGGCCCAGAAAAGGTCAAAGCGAATTGATCGTTGTTTTCGATATTGAAGTAAATGCGCTCCTTGGACGGTGCAAATTGTAAATAGTAGATGCCGCCTTTGATGGGGGTTTTGGAGGTTAAAACCGATGCGCGCACCGTGTCTTTGGCCAAAAAATTCTTCTCATCAAACAGCGTTCCTCGGAAATAAACCGGGTCTTTCGTGCGCGAGACAGTGATTTTGAATTGCGCCTGCGCAAAGAAAGGGATGAAAAGTAAGCAGGCAATGATTTGTTTCATGTGGCAAATATACAGATATTGGGAAATACCGATTTAGAAAAATAGGTTTTTCTACTAAAGTTGTAAAATCACAACTTTTTGTGTCAAAATTCATTCTATATTTATCCACAGTCGAATTTTAGTCTACTACTAATATGTTCTAAATGTCAAACACCAGTTCCCTGTATCTATTTTCTATCGTGAGCTCGCTGTGTCTGCTCTTCGGGCTAAATTTTTTATTTAGAAAGGGCAAATTAGTTGTAGCTAAAATATTAGCCATTCAGTTTTTGATCTTAACATATTGCATGGTCGCGGCATACTTCTTGTTGCCTCAAAATATTATAGAGACGCCGTATTTTTTTCGTACCCTTGCGCCAATTTTTTACACGCTTCCTCCTTTGAATTTTCTATTCCTGTTTTATTTGCTTTATCCTAAAGCGAAGTTCAAGTGGATTTATTTGTTCTTTTTCCTTCCTTTTGTACTTCAACTCATGGAGAATACGCCTTTTTATTTAAGCTCTAAAGAAACGAAAATAGAAGAAATCCGTTGGATGTTAGCACAAGGGGACTACTTTGCTTACAGCCGCCGGTTTATGTGGTTCGATCCTATATATCACGTATATGCAAAATTTATCATGTATGCCTTATTCTATTTGGGGATGGTATATTATTATATACGGTTTAGGAGTTCAAAGCAGAATGAAATCTTGTTTCAAAAAAGTAATTTTCATTTTTGGGTAATGGGGATTTTGGTATTTCGAATGCTCACCGTTGTTTATATTTGGTATACGTTCATTTATACAAATAATGGAAAGTCCTCCTTTATCACTAGGGATTACTTGTTTGTAGCAGAAATTGTTTTCCATTTATTTTATTTAGCCATTAATCCCAAATTCTTGGATGTTAAAATCCTAGCAGAGAATTTATGCGGCGTGGAAAAGGAGGACGTTCCCCTGACCGCTGAAGAAGAAGTTCGATTAAGTGCCTTAGCAGCAAAGGTGGAAGAATACTTTATAACTACGGAGGTGTTCTTGAATTCTCAATTGACCGCAGAATTATTGGGTTCTTTGACCGGTCATCCGCACCGTATGATAGGGCATGCGATTAAACATACACACGGAATTTCATTCCGAGATTATTTGAACAATTACCGGATTACTTATATCGAAGAGAAGCTGAGTGACCCCGCTTATTTGGCAAAATCATCCATTGAAACGATCGCGGAAGCGTCTGGTTTTGGTTCTCGCCAAAGTTTCTACACTGCCTTCAGAAAGGCCAAAGGCTGCACCCCAAAGGAGTATTTCAGCTCCAAAATGGGTTAAATTATTTGTCCAAATTATGTCAATTTCATTTTTTTTGACAAATCACCACTCCCTGATTTAGTTTATTTGTTTGCCGAGTTGTATTATTTCTGCACCGGTGTAGCACTTTATGAAATTACGTTTACCGATTCGCTTTGTACTAATTGTTCTATTTCAGCTGGTTTCTGCGTTTGCGTTTTCGCAAACTGTGGGCGGCCGATTGGCCTCTGATGACTTCGACGGGGACGGTATTATTAACTCTATTGACTTAGATGATGATAATGATGGAATTTTAGATGCGGTAGAATCTCCTGATTGTTTTTATACCGCCAATGAATGGAAATATGGTGCTAGATCAGATATTAAAGTTACATCACCTTTAAGCATGGTGAGTCCACAAAATAATCCACAAAAATTGGTTGATGGATTTAATTATGGAACTAGTTACGATGT